>NZ_RZRA01000052.1:0-11510 GCF_003998945.1 Mesorhizobium sp. M7A.F.Ca.CA.003.01.2.1
CGCTTGTGGCTGTCCGCTGGCCGGCCAGCGTACAGCCACAAGCGGCTCGGTGCGGCTGGACGGCGCCGCCATCGAGACGCTGAGCGTCGGCGAGCGCCGCCGGCGCGGCCTTCGCTACCTGACCGACGACCGACTGGGCGAGGGCACTGTCGGCACCTTCCCGGTCTCGATCAATTTCTTCCTCAAGCAGGTCGGCGCGGCCCCGTTCTGGCGCAACGGCGTCGAGCAGCGCGCGGAGATCGACAAGCGCGCCGCGCAGCTCGTGCGCGAATACGACGTGCGCACGCCGAGCCTGAAGACGCCCGTCGCGCGGCTGTCCGGCGGCAACATCCAGAAGGTGCTTCTGGCAAGGGAACTGGCTGAAGGCGCCAAGGTGGTGATCTTCAACAAGCCGACCTATGGGCTCGATCTCACCAACACATTGGCGTCGCGCCAGCGCATTCGCGATACGGCGGCGCGTGGCCTTGCCGTGCTGCTGATCTCCACCGACCTCGAGGAATTGCTTGGTATGTGCGACCGCATCGCCGTCATCGCCGACGGCGCTTTGGTCGGCACCGTCGAGAACGTAGACGACGCCCGCACAAAGGTCGGTCGCCTGATGATCGGACTTGCCGCATGAGCATCGACACCGCACCCACGGTCAGCGCCACCGCACTCGATGCCACGAGCGGGGCAGCGACGCGCCGCGACATCCTGCATCGGCTGCTGATGACGCTCGGCCCGATCCTTATCGCGCTGGTCATAGCCGGCTGTATCCTGCTTGCCGTCGGCGTCGACCCGCTGGCCTATTATGGCTTCGTGCTGGAGAAGGGACTGTTCTCGCCGCTCGGCATCCAGCAGACACTGACGCGCATGGCGCCGCTGCTGTTTCTCGCCGCCGGCCTGATCGTCGCCTTTCGCGCCGGCATGTGGAATCTGGGCGGCGACGGCCAGTTCCTGCTTGGCGCGGTGACGGCGGCTGCCAGCGCTCCCGTGTTCGTGCAGATCATGCCAGCCTGGCTGGCGCTGGTCTGCTCGTTCCTCATCGCCATGGTGGTGGCGATGATCTGGTCGCTGGTGCCGGCGCTGCTGCGTGCCTATCAGGGCGTCAACGAGATCATCACCACCCTGATGATGACGTTCCTCGGCACCTCGCTCGCCAATGTGCTGGTCAAGCTGGCGTTTCGCGACCCAAGCACGACCGTGCCGCAGACGCGCACGCTGCCGGTGGAGGACCGGCTGCCGCGCCTGTTCGAAACGACCATCACCAGTGGCCTGCTGCTTGGGCTGGCGGCGATCATCATCGTGCATCTGGTGATGACGCGCACGGCGTTCGGGCTGAAGCTGAGGATCGTCGGCGCCAATCCACGAGCGGCGGTTCACTCGGGGCTCGGCGTTCCCGGCCTGACCGTCGCCGTCTTCGCCATTTCGGCCGGGCTGGCCGGGCTTGCCGGCGCCGTCGACATCATCGGCGTCCAGGGCAATGTCCGCGCCGACTGGAATCCCGCCTACGGGCTTGCCGTGATACCCGCCGTGTTTCTCGCCCGTATGAACGGCTTTGCGGCCATCGGCTTCGTGTTCCTGCTTTCGGTGCTTTCGATCGGCGGCGAGAGCGCGGCGCGCCGGCTCGGCGTGCCCAATCATTTCACGCTGGTGCTGGTTTCCATCGTGCTGATCGTGCTCGCGCTCGCCGAATATTTCGATCACCGATACAACCAGTCGCGGAGGGCCTAGGGCATGACCGGGCTCTTCAGCGAGGTCTTTCTCAGCGCGCTGCTGTTCGGCGCCGTCACCGCAGCGATCCCGCTGCTGCTTGCCGGGCTCGGCGAGCAGATCTCCGAGAAGGCTGGCGTGCTCAATATCGGCATCGAAGGCATGATGCTGGCCGGCGCCTATCTCGGCTTTGTCGGCGCTTTCTATTCCGGGTCGCTGTGGCTGGGCTTTCTCACCGGCGCCGCCGGGGGTGCTGCGGTGGCGCTTGTCATGGCGCTGCTTTGCGTGCGCATCGGGCTCAACCAGATCGTCATCGGCATCGCGCTGACCTTGGGGCTGGAAGGCCTGACGGCGCTGCTCCACCATTTCCAGTTCTCGCGCAGCTATCCGCGCCTGCCGGCGGCGGATGCGACTGTCATTCCGCTGCTTTCGGACCTTCCGGTCATCGGGCCTGCATTCTTCAAGCATCATCTGATCGTCTATCTGGCGGTCGCGCTGGTTTTCGGCATGGGCTACATCTACCGGCGCACGCAGTTGGGCCTCAATTTGCAGGCGGCAGGCGACAAGCCGGCCGCGCTCGATGTCGCCGGCATCGATGTCGTGCGGACCCGCACCATCGCCGTGCTGACGACCGGAGCGCTGGCCGGGCTCGGGGGCGCGTATCTCGCCAATGTCGGGGCCGGCCTGTTCATTCCGTTCATCACCAATGGCGCGGGCTTTCTCGGCATCGTGCTGGCCATGCTGGCGCGCGGTCGCCCGATCTGGGTGCTGTTCGGCGCGTTGCTGTTCGGTGTCTGCCTGTCGCTGACGACGGCCATGCAAGTGGCCGGCATCAACATACCGACCGACATCATCCAGATGCTGCCGTTCCTGGCGGTGATGATCATGCTGGTGCTGTTCGGCCGGCGCGCCAGCCTGCCGGCGGCGCTCGGCATTCCATATGAGCGCGGCGCGCGCTGAGGACAATTCATGCGCGGACGGGACCCGCGCCAATAAAGGAGGCAAGAATGTCGGATACCAAGGTCTACCTGCTCGACGGCGGCTCGCTCGTTCTCGACGGATATCATGTGTTCTGGAACCGCGGCCCTGGCGGCGAAGTGCGCTTCCCGGTCTATTCGATCCTGATCGAACATGCCGAGGGCCGGTTCCTCATCGACACCGGCTACGACTACGATCACGTGATGAAGGTGCTGCCGTTCGAAAAGCCGATCCAGGAAAAGCACCAGACCATCCCAGGCGCCCTGGCGCTGCTCGGCCTCGAACCGAAGGACATCGACGTCGTCGTCAATTCGCATTTCCACTTCGATCATTGCGGCGGCAACAAGTATTTTCCGCACGCCAAGAAGATCTGCCACCGGACCGAGGTGCCGCAGGCCTGCAATCCCGAACCTTTCGAGCATCTCGGCTATTCCGATCTGAGTTTTTCGGCGGAGGCTGCCGAAGCGCGTGGCGCGACCGGGCAATTGCTTGCGGGAACGACACGGGCGAATTCGACCTTTGAAGGCATTGATGGCGACGTCGAGCTTGCCAGGGGCGTCCGGCTGATCTCGACGCCCGGCCATTCGATCGGCCATTACAGCCTGCTGGTCGAGTTCCCCAAGCGCAAGCCGATCATGTTCACGATCGATGCGGCCTATACGCAGAAGAGCCTCGAGACGCTGTGCCAGGCGGCCTTCCACATCGATCCGGTGGCGGGCGTCAATTCGATGCGCAAGGTGAAGAAACTCGCCGAAGACCATGGCGCCGAGCTGATGTACTCGCACGACATGGACAACTTCAAGACCTACAAGACCGGCACGCAATTCTACGGCTGACCGCCGCCAATCCGGAGACAAGACGATGCGCTATCTCGAACACGCCGATCCGGTCATCACCCTGACCGCGGGACCGGTGAACGCCTATGCCGAAGTGCTGCGCGGTCTCGGCCGCACGGTGCTCTACGACTACGACCCGGCGTTCCAGCTTTTCTATGAGGGTGTGGTCGACAAGGCGCAAAAGGCGATGCGGCTGTCGAACAAGCCGGTCATCCTGCATGGCGAGCCGGTGCTTGGCCTGGAGGCCGCCGCGGCCTCGCTGATCACGCCGGACGATGTCGTGCTCAACCTTGCCTCCGGCGTTTACGGCAAGGGGTTCGGCTATTGGGCGAAGCGCTATTCGCCACATCTGCTCGAGATCGAGGTGCCCTACAACGAGGCGATAGATCCGCAGGCGGTCGAGGCAATGCTGAAGGCGCACCCGGAGATCACCGTCGTTTCCGTCTGCCACCACGACACGCCGTCCGGCACCATCAATCCGATCGACGCCATCGGCGCGCTGGTCTCAGCGCATGGCGGCTATCTCATCGTCGACGCCGTCTCGTCCTTTGGCGGCATGCAGACGCACCCGGAGGACTGCAAGGCCGATATCTATGTCACCGGCCCGAACAAATGCCTGGGCGCGCCTCCCGGCCTGACGATGATGGGCGTCAGCGAGCGGGCCTGGGCCAAGATGAAGAGCAACGAGGCAGCCCCCCGCGCGTCGATGCTGAGCATCGTCGATTGGGAGCATGCGTGGTCGCGGGATAAGCCGTTTCCGTTCACGCCGTCGGTCTCGGAGATCAACGGGCTCGATGTCGCGCTCGACCTCTATCTCAATGAGGGGCCGGAGGCGGTATGGGCGCGCCACGCGCTCACCGCCAAGGCCATGCGCGCGGGCATTGCTGCGATGGGCCTGTCGATCTGGGCGGCCAGCGACAGCATCGCGTCGCCGACCACGACCGCTGTCCGCACGCCCGAAGGTGTCGACGAGAAGGCGCTTCGCCAGGCTGCCCGCGCCCGTTACGGGGTGGTGTTTTCGTCTGGCCGCGGCGAGACCTTGGGCAAGCTGACGCGCATCGGCCATATGGGTCCGACCGCCCAGCCGATCTATGCGATCGCGGCGCTGACGGCACTTGGCGGCGCCATGAACGCGGCCGGCCAGAAACTGGCGATCGGCAGGGGTATCGACGCGGCGCTGGCCGTGATCGACGCCGACGCCTGAACAGATATCACCACGGATTGAGGGAGCATTTTCATGACTGAACGGCTTGCGGGGAAGACGGCCCTGGTTACGGGCGCTGCGCAGGGTATCGGCAAGGCGATCGCCGCGCGGCTCGCCGCCGACGGGGCAATCGTCATCGTCAGCGACATCAATGCCAAAGGCGCCAAGGCGGCGGCCGCGGCAATAGGCGGAAGGGCGAGGGCGATTGCCGCCGACATTTCCGATCCGGCCTCCGTCAAGGCACTCTTCGCCGAAATCCAGACCCTGACCGGGGGCATCGACATCCTGGTCAACAATGCCAGCATCGTGCCGTTCGTCGCCTGGGACGATGTCGATCTCGACCATTGGCGCAAGATCATCGACGTCAATTTGACAGGCACCTTCATCGTCAGCCGCGCCGGCACGGACCAGATGCGTGCGGCAGGCAAAGCTGGGCGGGTGATCAGCATCGCATCCAACACCTTCTTTGCCGGCACGCCGAACATGGCGGCCTATGTCGCAGCCAAGGGTGGCGTCATAGGCTTCACCAGGGCGCTCGCCACCGAACTCGGCAAATACAACATCACCGCCAATGCGGTGACGCCCGGCCTGGTCGAGAGCGACGGCGTCAAGGCGAGCCCGCACAATGAGGCGTTCGGCTTCGTCGAGATGCTTCAGGCGATGAAAGGCAAGGGGCAGCCGGAACATATCGCCGATGTGGTCTCGTTCCTGGCCTCCGACGATGCGCGCTGGATCACCGGCCAGACGCTCAATGTCGACGCCGGGATGGTGCGCCACTAAAGCATTCCGCACCCCAAACCCCTGTACGCTTTCGGGCGATCTGCACCCAGGTCGCGACGGGCGGACAGGCGCGGCCAAAAATGTATCCGCAAGGCCGCAGTCGGCCAATCAAGGAAAAATCACAGTGGACTTCGGATTCGACACGTCGGTTTTCGACGGGCTGACGATTGCAATGCTGGTCGCCGGTCTGGCCATGACCGGAATGGCCTCCGGCGTGCTCGCCGGTCTGCTGGGGGTCGGCGGCGGCATCGTCATCGTCCCGGTGCTGTTCTGGGTGCTTAGCCTGTTCCACTTTTCGCCTGCTGTGATCAGCCATCTGGCTGTCGCGACGTCGCTTGCGGTCATCATCCCCACCTCGATCTCGTCAATGCGGTCGCACAACAGGCGCGGCAATGTCGATCGGCCTCTGCTCACTCTGTGGGGACCGGCCGTTTTCGTGAGTGCCCTGATCGGTGGCATCACGTCGAAGTTCATCCCGGGCGCCGGCTTGCGGCTGGTTTTCGGCGTCGTCGGCCTGCTGGTGGCCCTCAACATGGCGTTGCCGAAGCACTTCGTGATCTCCGATCACCTGCCGCAAAGCGGCTGGATCAACCGCGCGATCGCCTCTGTCATCGGCTTTGTCTCTTCGCTCATGGGAATCGGTGGCGGCACGCTCTCGGTGCCGACGCTTTCCAGCTTTTCCTTTCCTGTGCACCGGGCCGTCGGCACATCGTCGGCGCTTGGCCTGCTTATTGCGCTTCCGGCAGTGGCCGGCTTCATCTGGTCGGGTCTCGCAATTGCAGGCAGGCCTCCGCTCAGCCTGGGTTACGTCAGCCTGCCGGCGGTTGCCATCATAGCGCCCGTGAGCTTCCTGTTCGCACCCTTGGGCGCAAGGCTCGCCCACGCGCTCAACCCGCGCTACCTGAAACTTGCCTTTGCATTCTTCCTGGCGATCACGGCCGGGCGAATGCTGCTGTCTTGAATTTCGCTGGGCGGCGTACGGCTATTTTTCCCGCATGGCCCGGCGGAAGTTCTGCGTGATCGGCTCGGCGAGATAAGAGAGAACGGTGCGAGCCCCCGTCCGGATCATCGTCTCGCTCGACATGCCGGGCAGCAGCTTGCGGCCCTCCAGCTTGCCGAGTTCGCTTTTGTCGATCACAACCGTCGCGGCGAAATACGGTGCGCCGCTGCGCTCCTCAACCATGCGGTCAGCCGACACGATCTCCACGACACCCTCGAGCGGCGGCAGGTTGTAGCGGGCGAAGGCCGGGAAGCTGACACGCGCGGGCTGTCCGGGTGCGATCGTCTCGACATCCTCCGGTTTGACCATGGCTTCGACCACGAGTTGTTGTCCGAGCGGTACGATCGTCATCAATGTATCGCCGGGTTTCACGACACCGCCCGCGGTGTGGACCTTCAGATCCATGACGATGCCGTCAACCGGTGCGACGACATCGGTACGGGTAAGCACGTCCCTGGCGGCACGCTCCTCCTGTCTCAGGTCGAACAGTTCCGCCTCGACCTTGCTCAACTCATCGACGGACTCGTTGAGCCGCACCGTATCGAGGTTCAGGATCTGCATGTCGATCTCGGCCATGGCGCTTCTGGCGCGGGCGATTGCGGCGATATTGGTGGCGCGCTCGCCCTCGATCTCCTGCTGCTGTCGTCTGAGCAACAGGTTCCGCTCGCGGGTGGTCAGCCCCTTCTTGAGCAGACTCTCGAGGTCTTTGGTTTCACCCTCGATCGCCTCGATCTGTTTGTCCTTGGTGACGATAAGCTCTTCCAGTCCCTTTATCTCCTCCTCGGTCTGGTGGCGGCGCTGGCTGAGGATTTCCTGCTCGTCCGCCAGATTGTGGTGTTTCGCCGCGAACACGTCGCGCTGTGCGGACACCGCGTCCTTTGCGGCGGTGGCGGGGTTGGCGAGCAACGCCGGATCGAACTCGATCTCGGCCCTGCCGTCACGCTCGGCCCTGAGACGCGCGGCCAGCGCCTCACGCGTTGCTATCCGGTTCTGGATCAGGTCGAGCTGCGCCTTTGCCTGCGTGTCGTCGAGCCGGACGAGGATCTTGCCGGCCTTGACGACATCACCGTTGGCTGCGTTCAACTCCGCGATGATGCCGCCCTCGAGGTGCTGGATCAGCTTGCGGTCGCCGGCGACCTTGATAACGCCCGGCGCCACAGCGGCGCTGTCCAACGGTGCCAGGGCCGCCCAACCTCCCGCGACGCCGAAGAACAGGAACATGATCGCGAACCCGGTGCAGGTCACGCCTGTGAGACGCAGCGGCATCGGTTGCAGCAGGGAGGGCGGCGGAAGGGGCAGCGGCACGACGTTCAATTCCGGGGGGCGGCTCATGCTTCCTTGACCTCTTTGGTTTCCTTGACCACTTCGAGGGCAGGCAACTGGGCAGCCTTGGGCAGATGGGCCACCTTGCTGACGCGGCTGGCGAGTTCGTTGAAGACATGGTCGCGCGGCCCGAAGAGATCTTGCTGACCCCTGTTGAGGACCAGTATCTTGTCTACCTTCTCCAAGATGTTGGCGCGGTGCGCGATCAGGATAACGGTTGTGTTCGTCGCCTTGGCCACGCCGAGAGCGGCAATCAATGCCTCCTCGCCCTCCCTGTCGAGGTTGGAATTGGGTTCGTCGAGGATAAGCAGCGTGGGGTCGCCGTAGAGTGCCCGCGCCAGCCCGATGCGTTGGCGCTGCCCGCCCGACAGTATCGCACCCGCCTCGCCGATCTCGGTGCCGTAGGCCTTCGGCAGCCCCTTGATGAGTTCGTGGACGCCGGCCAACTGCGCTGCCTTGATCACGTGCTGGAAGACCGCCGGATTGACCGTCGCAAAGCGGGCGATGTTGTCGGATACGGTGCCGGCGAAGAGTTCGATGTCCTGCGGCAAATAGCCGACATAACGGCCACGGTCTTCCGCCGCCCATTGGGCAACATCCGTTCCGTCCAGCAAGGCACGCCCCCCCGACGGGCGCCAGGCACCGGCAAGTATGCGCGCCAGGCTCGTCTTGCCGGCCCCGCTCGGACCGATCAGGGCCATCGCTTCACCCGGCTCGAGACGGAAGCTGATGCCTTTCAGGATGTGCTCGCCACCCTGTCGGGCAAGCACAAGGTTGTCGGCCTCAAACCTGCCTTTCGGACGGGGCAGTGGCAGGACCGGTGTGGCTTCCCGGTGCTGTCCGGCGACCGCGGTGAGGCGTTTGTAAGCGGCACGCGCTCCCACCGTCGCCTTCCATGTGCCGATCGCTTGCTCGACCGGTGACAAGGCGCGACCCATCAGGATCGAGGCGGAGATCATGATGCCGGGTGAAGCCTCGTTGCGAAGAACCAGATAGGCGCCGAGGCCGAGTATGGCCATTTGCAGGGCCAGCCGGTGACAACGCGCGATAGCCGCGATGACGCCGCCACGGTTGGCGGCAAGAACCTGTCCCTTGTTGGCCTCGTCCTGTTGGGCCTTCCAGCCTTCCAGCAATGGCTTCAACATGCCCATCGCCTGGACGACCTCGGCGTTGCGGATCGCCGCCTCGGCTTGCACATAGGCCCGCGACTGTGCGCTTGCGGCCTCGGTCAACGGCTTGCGTGTGAGGTATTCGTTGAGCAGCGCCAAAGCAAACAGCACGATCCCGCCGCAAAGCGCCAACCAGCCCAGCCATGGGTGCATGAAGAATATGGCAACGAAGAACAACGGTGCCCAAGGCGCGTCGAGGATCGGGAAGATGCTGGGGCTGGTGAAGAAGTTGCGCACTTGATCCAGGTCGCGCAGCGGACGGGCGTTGGCTTGGCCTGGCGCCGAGGCGGCATATTCCACCGATGCGGTCAGGAGAACCGGTGCCAATCGCGCGTTCATCCACGATCCGACGGTAGCCAGCAGGCGCCCGCGCACCACCTCAAGCCCCGCCATTGCCGCGAGCGCCCCTGCCGCCATCAGCGACAGCATCACCAGCGTCTCCAGGCTGTGGCTGGACAACACGCGGTGGTAGACTTGGAGCATGTAGAGCGCTCCGGTCAGCATCAGCACGTTGATGCCGCCGCTGAACCAGACAAGCGGCCGGATGGCACGTCTGGCCTCTTTCATCACCACCTGCAGGGCAGGGGGCTGTTGTTTGGTTTTCATCGTTATTTCTCTGGTGTGCGGGATGACATCTCGTGCGGGAAGGTTGGGGGCAGCATTGGCTGCCCCCCGTTGGCCAGTGTCAGGCGACGTCGACAAGTATGTGCTGCATCGCTGTCTGGTCCGCGTCCGCGTCCGCCACTTTGAAGGCGAAGTCGAGGTGGGCATCCGGCGTCTGGGTCGAGGTCGAGGTGAAGCCGATGTCCGTGATCTTCAGCACGTCGTTGTCGGTGGGGTCGAAATTCACCAGGTTGGTGGTCGCATCGCTGCCGCCACCGGCGCCGGTCGTCGGGTTCAGGTTGATTGCCGTGTTGTTGCCGGTGATGCCGTTGCCCGACTGCATGATCTGGACACCCTGCAACACGAAGTGCTCGCCGGCCGCGTTGTAGTCGTTCTGCTCGATGATCACGAGGCCGTCATTGTTGTCGAGCGTGAACTCGCCGCTGTACGGGGCCGGGACGTGACCCATCTTGAAGATGTCGGCATTCTGCACGTACATCGCCCTCGTAATCGAGACATCGTCGAGCGTCGACGCCGTGCCCTTGTCGTCGATCAGGTTGAGGATCAGCATCAGATCCTCGCTGTTGCCGATGCCATCGAACTTGATGGCCATGGTGCCGGCGGTCGCTGTCGGCTGGGTAGCCTCGTTCTGACTGTTGATACCGACGTTGCTGTCGAAGAACCGCAATGTGAGCAGTTCGCCTTTCTGGATCGTGTCACCGGCGACACCGTTGGTGCTCTGCGTCGCGGATACCCAGCTTTCATTGGCGTTGCTCACCATCTCGTGACCACCTAGGGTGAAGGTGGCGTCGCCGGATGACCCCTCGCCATTGGCTGTCAAGCTGAACGGGTTGGCTTTGTTGATCAAGTTGCCCGTGAACTGCACGTAGAAGTTTTCGTTAGCCGGCGTATTCGGATCATCAGCCTGCAATTTTTCCAGCACGATCTGTGGGTGGCCCGTATTGCCGAGGGGCTCCTTGGACAAGAGTTGGCTGGTGTGGATAACGTCGAAGCTGAAGCCTTCGAGAGGGTCGGTCAGGTGGATGGTATAAGTATCGGCAATCTTGTCGAAGACGAGGGTGCCGCCCGCCGTCCCGGTCTGGGTGCCAGCCGCCGGATCCTTGTCGTAGGTGAAAGTGAAGTTGAACGTCGCGGAGGTAAGGCTCTCCGACGCCAGCGTCACCTCCGAGGTGAGAATGTTACCACCGCCGCCGCCGGTGATCGTGCCGGTGAGCCCGATCTGGACGCCGGCAAGCGCGCCATTCTGGTCGACAAAGTCAGAACCACTCGCATAGAACGCGGCCGGATGAGCATCCGCGCCGATGTCGTACCCGAAGGCTCCGGTGGCCGACGCGTTGAGTGTGTTGGCCAGAGTCTCGGGGGTCCCGATACCGTTGCCGGCGTTCTGGTCACCGTCGAACGGCACTGTGATCGTCGGCGCATCATCCTTGAAGACGAGGCTTGTACCGATGTTGACACTGTCCGAGGCCTGGTCGCCGTCACCGTCGGTGATGATCGCCGTCAAGGTTACGAGATCATCGGCTGCCAGCGATGTTTGCTGATCCGGTCCGGTGTCGGGCGAGTGTATGACGGCACGTGCCTGATCGAGCGTCACGGTCCCGTCAACAGCCACGCTCACCGTGAACACAATATCGCCAGCGGCTGAACCGGCACGACCGACCACCTCGCCGCCTTCGACGAAAAGCAGGACGGACAGGCCGGTCAAGGTGTCAGTGAGGCCGCTAACGTTCGTAACCTGATTGATGCCGAGCGCATAGCTGATAGCGTCACTATCCGCGCCGGCGTTTGGGGTGAAAACGGTCGCGAAATCCGCACTGTTGGCACCCAAGTTGGACTCGTCGACGGTCAGCGTCGGCTCGGTGCCGGTGGTCGAGATGCTCGGGCCATCATCCTTGAAGTTGAGG
>NZ_RZRA01000530.1:0-3925 GCF_003998945.1 Mesorhizobium sp. M7A.F.Ca.CA.003.01.2.1
GGACATGACAACAACTGTGCGAGGCCATGCTGCAGGGAGGGGCGACAGACTGGAATATAAGCCTTCCATTATTCAAAGGCAGGTGGCATATTCGTAACTTGTCCTTCCATTTTTCGGAAGAAGCTATGGATCGTCTCGAGGCCATGTCGCTCTTTGTCGCCGCGGTGGACGCCGGCAGCCTTTCCGCGGCCAGCCGCCGTTTCGGCATTCCGCTGGCGACGGTCAGCCGCAAGATTTCCGATCTCGAGCGCCATCTGAACACACGCCTCCTGAATCGTTCGACGCGACGGCTGACACCGACCGATGCCGGCCAGGCCTATCTTGCCGCCTGCCGCCGCATCCTGGACGACGTCGGCGAGGCCGAACGCACGGCCGCCGGCGAATACAGTGTTCCGACCGGCGAACTGGCCATCACCGCGCCGGTCGTCTTTGGCCGCCTGCACGTGCTGCCGGTCGTCACCGGCTTTCTCGCCGCCTATCCCGACGTGGACATCCGCCTGACATTGGCCGATCGCATAACCCAGCTGGTCGAGGACCATTTCGATCTCGCCATCCGCATCGGCCGATTGCCCGATTCGAGCCTGGTCGCCATCGGCGTCGGCGCGATCCGCCGCGTCGTCTGCGCCAGCCCGGCCTATCTGGCCGAACACGGCACGCCAACGACCCCGGAGGATCTGGAAACACACGATTGCATCACCTTCGAGGGGCTCGCCTCCGCCGCCAGTTGGAGCTTCATCAAGGGCAAGGCCGAAATCCCGGTTCGGGTCCGCTCGCGGCTTCAGGTCAACACCGCCGAAGCGGCCATCGATGCCGCGATTGCCGGCGTCGGGCTGACGCGTGTGCTTTCCTACCAGATCGAAGCCGCGCTGCGGTCCGGCGCGCTGCGCGTCCTGCTGCAGGAATTCGAGCCGGCGCCATGGCCGGTAAGCCTGGTGCATGCGGGCCACGGCCTGCTGCCGGTCAAGCTGCGCGCCTTCCTCGATTTTGCCGCTCCGCGCCTGAAGGCGCGGCTGGCGCGGCTGATGTAGCGGAACCAGGCCAACCCATCGGTGGCCGTTCTTCGTCGCCACCCAAAGCGCCCTGCGGCCATTTCCTTTTTTCCCGCGCTTGGTGTAACCAACGCTCACCTCCTCACCGGGCTCCCCCAATGCTCTACATCAGATCGCTGACGTTCAATTTCGTCTTCTACGTCAACCTGATCGTCCAGATGATCCTCTGGACCCCCTACTATTTCCTGTCGCCCCGGCACCGCGCCTGGTTCGTGCCGAAATTCTGGTCGCGCACCTCGATGTGGCTTTACGAGAAGATCGCCGGAACGAAGAACGAGATCACCGGCCGGGAAAACCTGCCCGAAGGCTCCTTCATCCTGGCACCAAAGCATCAGTCGTTCTGGGACGCGATCGCCTTCTTCCCCTTCCTTCAGGACCCGCTCTACATCCTCAAGCGCGAGCTGACCTGGATCCCGTTCTTCGGCTGGTACATCATGAAGATGCGCATGATCCCGGTTCATCGCGGCAGCCGTTCGAAGGCACTGAAGGCCGTGGTCGCCGCGACCAAGGAAGAGATGGCGCGCAACCCTCGCCAGCTCATCATCTACCCCGAAGGGACAAGACGCGCGCCGGGCGACGAACCGGCCTACAAATACGGCATCGTCGAAATCTACACGCAGCTTGGTGTTCCGGTGGTGCCGGTTGCCCATGTCGCCGGCCTCTATTGGCCGCGCCGCAAATTCCTGCGCTATCCCGGCACCATCAAGGCGCGTTTCCTGCCGCCGATTCCACCGGGACTGAGCAAGGACGAATTCATGGCCCGGCTGATCGGCGAGACCGAAGCTGCCTGCGACCAGTTCCTGATGGATGCGGCGCGCGGCCCGAACCCGCCTGCCTTGCCGCCGACAGCGGTGAAAAGGCTGCAAGAGCTGGACAACGCCGCAAGAACCAAAGTCTGAACCGGAAGTCTCCGGCCGGCAGTTCTCAGCCGAACACCGCCAGCGCGGTGGTCAACACCAGCGTCACGGCAAAGATCAGATTGATGATCCGCGAGGCCGCCGGCCGGCGCAGGAAGCGCGCGAACCCAGCCCCCGCGACAAGCCACAGAGCGTGGATGGCAACGATCATCAGGGCGAGAACCGCCAGCTTCAGCCATAGACCAGGCTCAGTGGCGCCCTGTTTGGACGAAGCACCGGCGAACACGGCGGCGATCGCCACATAGGCCTTTGGATTGGCGACCGCGAGAAGAAATCCAGCCAGCCATGTGGGACGCGAAGTCTCGGCGGCGCGGGCGGCCAGCGGCGGCGCCGTAGCGATCTTGAAGGCGAGATAGAGGATGTAGGCCGCGGAGGCCAAAGCCAGCAACGGCGCCAGCTTCGGCATCGAGGTGAGCACTGCCATGACCCCGGTCGCGACAACCAAAAGCACGGCGATCGTGCCCAGGATGATTCCCCAGGCATAGCCCAGGGAATGGCGCAAACCGAAGGCGGCACCAACGGCGGTGACGCTTATCGTTGCCGGCCCCGGGCTGCCCATGACGACGGCGGAGGCAAGCACGAGCGCGCACAACTGGCGCCAAAGATCCGGCTGCAAAAGAAGCGGCTCAGTCATCTCACCCTCTGTCTTGCCCCGTGCGAAGGAGGCTATGGCAAGACAAGAGGGTCGTCTTGGACGTTCGTGCGAGGAGCGGCCGCCGAAACTTCAGTCGCTCGCCCTGTCGAGTTCGGCCATGTCGGCGGCGCTCAGCTTCAGCGACGCCGCCTTGATCAGGCTGTCCATCTGCTCGGGCTTGGTGGCGCTGGCTATCGGCGCGGTGACGCCCGGCCGAGCGATCACCCAGGCAAGCGCGACTTCCGCCTGCTTGGCCGAATGCCTTGATGACACCGCGTCGAGTGCCGCAAGGATGCGCATGCCGCGCCCATTGAGATAGTCCTTCACGCCGCCGCCACGCGGGCTTTGGCCGAGATCGGCCTCGCTGCGGTATTTGCCGCTGAGGAAACCTTTGGCCAGGCTGAAATAGGTGATGACGCCGATGTCCTCGGCCACGCACAGATCGCGCAACGGCCCGTCAAAGGATGAGCGATCGTAGAGATTGTATTCCGGCTGCAGCACCTCGTAGCGCGGCAGACTGCGCAGGCTCGCCACATCGAGTGCCGCACGCAACTGGCCGGCGTCGAGGTTAGAGCACCCGGCATAGCGAATCTTGCCCTTGGCGAGCAGCTTCTCGTAGGCGCCAAGCGTTTCCTCATAGGGCGTCGCAGGATCCGGCCAATGCGACAGATAGAGATCGATGAATTCGGTCTGCAGCCGCTTCAACGATGCGTCGACGGCCTTTTCGATGTAGGCGGCGGACAGGTCCTTGTGCCCCTGTCCCATATCCGAACCGACCTTGGTGATCACCACGACCTTGTCGCGATTGCCACGGTCTTTCATCCATTTACCGATGATGGTTTCCGATTCGCCGCCCTTGTGGCCTGGAACCCAGCGCGAATAGGCGTCCGCCGTATCGATGGCGTTGAGGCCGGCGCCGACGAAGCGGTCGAGCAGGTCGAACGAGGTTTTCTCGTCGGCAGTCCAGCCGAAGACGTTGCCGCCCAGAACCAGCGGCGCGATGGACAAGTCGGTGCGACCGAGACGACGTTTCTGCAAGGCGGATCTCCGGGATGATTGGGCGGGCAAATGGCGCCCGCGGTCTGAGGGTTGGAGCCTAACCTAGGTCTTGCCTGAACGAGGTCAAAGGCCTGACGGCCTTTTTCCGCAGAGCCAGCTTCACAAAGGCGCGACCTGCAGCGCCACCTCTTCCAGCCAATGATCGCGAATGCCCAGCGCCTCGAGATGCTCCAGCGTGCTCAGCACATAGTCCTCGTTGTTGCCGGACTGGCCGACCGCACCGCGCACCACGGCCGCCGCATCTGCAGCGTCGAGCGCTCCGGCAT
>NZ_RZRA01000531.1:0-3925 GCF_003998945.1 Mesorhizobium sp. M7A.F.Ca.CA.003.01.2.1
GACCACGGGTTACATCTACGACAAGGAAAGCGCCAACGCAGCGCGCGACGACCTCGAGGCGACGCTCAGGATGCTGGCCAAGACAAAGGTCAAGAGCATCGACATCATCGCCCATTCGATGGGAACCTGGGTGACCATGGAGACGCTGCGCCAGCTTGCCATCACCGGCGACCGGGATCTCGGCGGCAAACTGGGCTACGTCATCCTGGCCTCGCCCGACATCGATGTCGACGTCTTCAAGAAGCAGATGATCCGCTACGGCAAACCCGACAAGCCGTTCGCCATCCTGCTCTCTGCGGATGACCGGGCTCTCAAGCTCTCGTCCCTGATCTCGGGCGACAAGCCGCGCGTCGGCGACTACGGCAACGCTGCAGACCTCGCCAGCTATGGCGTGTCGGTGGTCGATCTTTCCCAGGCCAAGGGCGGCGACCGCCTCAACCACGCCAAATTCGCCGACAACCCGATGCTGGTGCAACTGCTCGGCGACCGGCTGCGGGCGCCGGCGGGCCTCGCCTCGGACGAACCCGACCCGACACAGCTCAACAATCTCGGCCAGGGCCTCGGCAAGGCCGTCGGCTCGGTCGCCGAGATCGTCATCACCACGCCGTTCAAGGTGCTGACCATCGCCACCGGCGGGGGAGCCAGCGGGCGGCATTGGCCCTAGGATTGTTGAGATTCGGGTCAGGCCGAGCCGAAAGTGGTGGTTTTCGAGAACCGGAGCGGAGCGTACTTAAGTACGTGAGCACCGGAAGCGCAGAAAATCGCTACTTACAGGTCGGCATGGCCTGAATATCAACAATCCTAGACGAACAGATCGACCTTCTGGAATGTCGTCACATCGATCAGGCCGACATCGGAGATCCTGAGCTCCGGAATGACGACCAGCGCCAGCAGCGAGTGCTGCATGTAGGCGTTGTTCAATGAACAGCCCATCTTGCGCATCGCCTCGGTGAGCTTCTCGGCCTTGGCGGCGACGATTTCCGCCCGTTCGTCCGACATCAGGCCTGCGATCGGCATTTCGACCAGCGCCAGTTCCTTGCCCTTGGAGAACAGCACGACGCCGCCACCGACCGCGCCCAGACGGTTTACCGCCAGCGCCATGTCCTGCTTGTTGGTGCCGACGCAGATGATGTGGTGGGCGTCATGCGCCACGCTGGACGCCATGGCGCAGTCGCCCATATAGCCGAAGCCCGAAACGAAGGCGTTGCTGACGCCGCCCGTGCCCCTGTGACGCTCGACCAGCGCGATCTGGCAGATGTCGTTGCGGCGGTCCATTGCGACCAGCCCGTCCTCGACCGGCAGATCGGCCTCCAGCGCGCGCGTCGGCGCCTGGTTCTCGATGACGCCGATGACACGCACCCGAACCTCGTTGGCGCCCTTGGGGGCGGCGATATCGAAGTCGTCGCCCTTCAACTTCTTGCCGAGCTTGACGGTGTTCTTCGCCGTCCGGGGGTAATCATAGGCCGGAATGTCGATTTCGAGCTTGCCGCCCTTGGCCACCCTGACGCCGCGTGCATAGACCTCGTCGATGGTCATTGCGGCGAGATCCGAGACGATCAGCAGGTCGGCCAGCCGGCCCGGCGCGATCGAGCCGATCTCGCGCTCCAGTTTGAAATGCTGGGCGGTATTGAGCGTCGCCATCTGGATCGCCGTCACCGGCTTCAATCCCTGTTGGATGGCGTGGCGCACCACGCGGTCCATATGGCCCTCTTGGACCAGCGTGCCGGAATGGCTGTCGTCGGTGCACAGGATGAAGTTGCGCGGGTCGATTCCGCCCTCCGTCACCGCCTTGATCTGCGAGGCGACGTCGTACCAGGCCGAGCCCAGCCGCAGCATCGCCTTCATGCCCTGGCGCACGCGGGCGATAGCGTCCTCGGCGCGCGTGCCCTCATGGTCGTCCTCGGGGCCGCCGGCGACGTAGCCGTGGAACGGCAGGCCGAGATCGCGCGAGGCATAGTGGCCGCCGACCGTCTTGCCCGCCTTGACCGTCGCCGCGATCTCGCCCGACATGACCGGATCATTGGCGACGACGCCGGGGAAATTCATCACTTCGCCCAGGCCGATAATGTTCTCCCAGGTCATCGCTTCCGCGACATCGGCGACCGTCAGCTCGGCGCCGGCATGTTCCAGCCCCGGCGCCGAAGGCACGCAGGACGGCATCTGGACATGCACGTTGATGGGCATGGCGACCGCTTCGTCATGCATCAGCCGCACGCCGGGCAGACCCAGAACATTGGCGATCTCGTGCGGGTCGATGAACATCGAGGTGGTGCCGTGCGGAATGACGGCCCGGCAGAACTCGGTCACCGTCACCATGCCGCTCTCGACATGCATATGCGCGTCGCAGAGGCCGGGCACCAGATAACGCCCGCCGGCATCGACCACCTTGGTGCCCTGGCCGATTGCATGGCTGGCATTGGGCCCGCAATAGGCAAAGCGCCCGCCGGCAATGGCGATGTCGGTGCCGGCGATGATCTCGCCCGAATGAACGTTCACCCAGCGGCCGTTGCGCACGACCAGGTCAGCGGGTTTGCGCCCCACGGCGACATCGACCAGATGTGTCGCCATCTCGGTCCACGGTCTGGGTTTTGCGGGCGTTGCTTTCGTCATTGGCGATTCCTCGGTTGCCGCCAGTCTCGCAAATGTCGGCGGGCGCCGCCAGAGCCGTCGGTCCGACATACCGCGTCAGGGCGAGCTTGTTGACTAATCCGGCTGGAAGGCGATGCTGACCGCGAACCGAACCATATGAGGGAAGACATGACCCGTTTTTGGAAAGCGTTCGCCATCGTTATCTTGTTCGCAGCGTCGACCACTTCTGCCGTGGCCGAGGAGCGTTGGCAGACCTTGCCGGAACCAGCGGCCATGCCCAAACCCGATCAGAGCGGATACGCGCCGGTGAACGGCATCCAGATGTACTACGCCGTTTTCGGCGCGGGCGATCCGGTGCTGCTCATCCATGGCGGCCTCGGCCACGGCGACATCTGGGCCAGCCAGGTGGCCACGCTTTCCAAGACGCACAAGGTAATCGTCGCCGACAGCCGTGGCCACGGCCGCTCCACCCGCACCGAGCAGCCCTATGGCTACGACTTGATGGCATCGGACTATCTGGCGCTGCTCGACCACCTGAAGATCGACAAGACCGCGCTTGTCGGCTGGAGCGATGGCGGCATCATCGGTATCGACATCGCACTGCATCATCCGGAGCGGCTGACAAGGCTGTTCGCGCAAGCCGCCAACGTAACCACCGACGGCCTTGATCCGGGCGTGATGACCAACAAGACCTTTGCCGCCTACATCGACCGCTCCGGCCGCGACTACAAGAAGATGTCGAAAACACCGGACCAGTATGACGCCTTCGTGGCGCAGATGAGCCACATGTGGGAGAGCGAGCCGGCGTGGAGCAAGGAACAGCTTGCCGAGATAACCACGCCGACGGCGATCGTTGCCGGCGACCACGATGAGGCGATCAAGCGCGAACACACCGACTATATCGCCTCCGCCATCCCAGGTGCGAAGCTGATCATCCTGCCCAACGCCAGTCATTTCGCCATGCTGCAAGCGCCGGATGAATATAGCCAGGCTGTGCTGGACTTCATCGATGCCAAATAGAGGATTCTGTACGGCGACAGGGGGATTGCGATTGCGGCGAATGCGGTTATCCTTCTGACGAGGATCTTTCTGAACCGTCATTTCGGGGAGTTCGATGCGTCGATTGATGGTCGCTAGTGCCGGTTTCCTTGCCGTTCTGGCCGTGCCGGCTTTTGCAGCCGACCCGGCGGTCGACGTGCCGATGACCGCGCCCGGATTCGACTGGACGGGCTATTACGCTGGTCTGCAGGCCGGCTATGGCTGGGGCCAATCCGATGTATCGGTCACATAAGGTGGGCCATTTTCCATCGCCCCCGACATTGACGGCGGTTTTTTC
>NZ_RZRA01000532.1:0-3922 GCF_003998945.1 Mesorhizobium sp. M7A.F.Ca.CA.003.01.2.1
GGCGTGCTCGGTGGCAACTACGCCGCCGGGCCCGCGCCGAAGGACCTGTTCGATCTTCCGCTGGTCGCGCTCAACACCACCATGCTGCTCCTGTCCTCCATCACCTACGGCTTCGCGATGCTGGAGATGGCGAAAGGGCGAGTGAGGCCGATGCAGGTGTGGCTGGTGATCACCGGCCTGTTCGGCCTCGCCTTTCTCGGCATCGAACTCTACGAATTCGCCCATTTCATCCACGAGGGGGCGACGCCGCAGCGCAGCGGCTTTCTTTCGTCGTTCTTCACGCTGGTCGGAACGCATGGCCTGCACGTCACCTTCGGCCTGGTCTGGCTGGTGGTGCTGATGGTGCAGGTCTCCAGGCATGGGCTGATCGCCGCGAACCAGCGGCGCCTGATGTGCCTGAGCATGTTCTGGCACTTCCTCGACGTCATCTGGATCGGCGTCTTCACCTTCGTTTATCTGATGGGAATGTTGCGATGAGCGCCGGGCACCAAACAGACACCAGCAACCACAGCCACGCGCATCACGGCGTCAATCACGGCTCGCTGGCCGGCTATCTGACAGGCTTCGGCCTGTCCGTCGTGCTGACCGCCGTTCCCTTCTGGCTGGTCATGACCAACGCGCTCGGCAATCAGATGGCGTCGGCGATTGCCATCATGGCCTTCGCCGTCGTGCAAATCATCGTCCACATGGTGTTCTTCCTGCATATGAACACCAGGTCGGAGAGCGGCTGGACCATGATGGCGCTGATCTTCACCCTCATCCTGGTGATGATCGCGCTGACGGGCTCGCTCTGGGTCATGTACCATCTGAACGTCAACATGATGCCCGGCCATGACATGAGTCAGATACCCTGAGAGAGGGACCTGGCTTTGGACGAACAGGCGCGGACGACACCGCATCCGAATACAGGCGACGGCCAAAGGGTTACGCGTTCGAGATGGACGCTATTGATGCTTTGCCTTTGCGGAGCCATCGGCATCGCAGGGTTCTCGGCGCTCGGTATCTGGCAGCTGGAGCGCCGCGTCTGGAAGCTCGACCTGATCGAGCGTGTCGACCAGCGTCTCAAGGCAGTACCCGTGGCCGCCCCGGCGCCTTCGGCCTGGCCAGCGATCAACGCCAGGGATGACGAGTATCGCCGCCTCGTCGTCACGGGCCGGTTTCTCGGTGATCGCGAGACCCTGGTCCAGGCGGTCACCGATCTCGGCGGTGGCTTCTGGGTAATGGCGCCGTTCCGAGCGGATGATGGCTTCACGATTCTGGTGAACAGGGGCTTCGTGCCGACGGACAAGCGCGATCCGGCAACCCGCTTCGCAGGCAAGCCCTCGGGCGATCACACCGGAATTCATGGCCTGTTGCGCATCAGCGAACCGAAAGGCGGCTTCCTGCGCACCAACGATCCGGCTGCCAACCGCTGGTATTCGCGCGATGTACAGGCGATCGCCGCCAAGCAAGGCATCGGGCAGGTCGCTCCTTATTTCATCGATGCCGATGCCACGCCCAATCCGGGAGGGTGGCCGGTCGGCGGCCTGACGGTCGTTTCGTTCCACAACAACCATCTGGTCTATGCCCTGACATGGTTCGGGCTGGCCTTGATGGTGCTGGGCGCGGTCGCCTGGCTGTTGCGGCAGGCTGTGAAAGACAGGCCCGGCGGGGGCTGACCGCTGACCGCTGGCCGAGGCAAAGCCGAAATTACGCACGGAAGCGCTCATGCCGGCGCAGAGGATGGCGTGATCGCTCTGCTCGTGCCGGCTGGTCATTTCCGACGCGCATCAATAGGTTTCCCTTCAAACCCTCATCCATGAGCGCGCAGGGCAGGCTTCCCAGCCGTCTCGGGCTGGAGCACCTAGCTAAAACCGCTGGCGAAACGCGACCGATTTGCGTATCACTCCGCCGCCATTGGAGCCCTATCGATGTTTGAGACCCTGCAGCCCGCCCCCGCCGACAAGATCCTGGCCCTGATCGGCCTTTATCGCGCCGATCCGCGCCCCGACAAAGTCGATCTCGGCGTCGGCGTCTACAAGGATCGCGACGGCAAGACGCCGGTTATGCGCGCCGTGCGCGAGGCGGAAAAGCGCCTGCTGCAGGCCCAGGACACCAAGACCTATCTCGGCCTTGCCGGCGATACCGGCTTCAACACGGTGATGGCCAAGCTCGCCTTCGGTCCGGGCGCTGACATGACGCGCATCCGCGCCGCACAGGCGCCCGGCGGCTCCGGCGCGCTGCGGCTGGTGGCGGAATTGCTGAAGCGGACGCGTTCGGACGCAACCATCTGGCTGTCGGACCCGACCTGGCCGAACCACATGCCGGTGATGCGCGCCGCCGGCCTGCAGATCCGTGAATACCCGTATTTCGACGCCGCGTCGGGTGCTGTTCGCTTCGACGACATGCTGGCGGCCCTGCGGACCGCAAAGAGCGGCGACGTCGTGCTGCTGCATGGCTGCTGCCACAACCCAACCGGCGCCAATCTGGATGCGGCACAGTGGGCAGCCGTTACCGATCTGGTCGTCGAGCGCGCGCTGCTGCCGTTCGTCGACATCGCTTATCAGGGCTTTGGCGATGGCCTTGAGGCCGACGCCCTCGGCTTGCGCCTGCTGGCGGCGAAAGTTCCGGAAATGGTCGTCGCGTCGAGCTGCTCGAAGAATTTCGCCGTCTACCGCGACCGCGTCGGCGCAGCAATGATCCTGGCCAAGGACGGCGCACAGGCAGATGTGGCGATGAGCCAGATGCTGTCGGCGGCGCGCGCCATGTATTCGATGCCGCCGGACCACGGGGCAGCAGCCGTACGCATCGTGCTGGAGGACGCCGCCTTGCGTGCAGACTGGGAAGCCGAACTTGAAGAGATGCGGCTGCGCATGCTGAGACTCCGTGTCCAGTTCTCCGAAGCCCTGCGCCGGCAATCCAATTCCGACCGCTTCGATTTCGTCGCCAGCCATCGCGGCATGTTCTCCCGCCTTGGCCTCACCGAAGCGCAAGTCGAACGGCTGCGCGCCGAGCACGGCGTCTACATGGTCGGCGACAGCCGCATCAATGTCGCCGGCCTGCCCGAGGACGGCATGGACGACCTCGCCAAAGCGATCGTCTCGGTGCTCGACTGACGTGGCTCGCCTGTGGACAAGGCACTCTCGCCGGCTGACAGCGTTGGCCGCGCGGCCGGCCGCGCGATAGCATCAGCCCTATGACGCCATCGAAAGACATTTCGCGCCTGATCGAGATCATGGCGGCGCTGCGGGCGCCGAAGACCGGCTGTCCCTGGGATATCGAACAGGATTTCTCGACCATCGCGCCCTACACGATCGAAGAGGCCTATGAGGTCGCGGATGCCATCGCGCGCGGCGACCTCGACGATCTGCGCGACGAACTCGGCGATCTGCTGCTGCAGGTCGTCTACCACGCGCAAATGGCCGAGGAGGCCGGCGAGTTTGCCTTCCCCGATGTGGTGCAAGCCATCACGACGAAAATGATCCGACGCCATCCGCATGTCTTCGGCGACGAAAAGGCCCGCAGCGCCGGCATGGCCAAGGGCATGTGGGAAAAGATCAAGGCAGAAGAGAAGGCAGAGAAACGAAGCGCCCGCCTCGCGCGCGGTCTCGATCCCGAAGACAATGGCAAGGGGTTTCTGGATAGCGTGCCGGTCGCCCTGCCCGCGCTGACCCGGGCGCTGAAACTTCAGGAGAAGGCCGCCCGCGTCGGCTTCGACTGGAGCGAGGCAGCACCCATCCTCGACAAGATCGAGGAAGAGATCGGCGAATTGCGCGAGGCGCTGGCCAAGGGCGACACCGCCTCGATCAAGGACGAGTTCTGCGACATGCTGTTTGCCGTCGTCAATCTCGGTCGCCACCTCAAGCTCGATTCGGAAGCAGCGCTGAGCGGCACCAACGAGAAATTCCGCTCACGTTTCCATTATGTCGAGCAGGCTTTGGAG
>NZ_RZRA01000533.1:0-3920 GCF_003998945.1 Mesorhizobium sp. M7A.F.Ca.CA.003.01.2.1
GCCCCAGGGCAACGAGATCCCGGTCCAGGGCGAAGCCGTTTCGCCGACCGAATCTGTGGCGCCGGCCGAACCGGCTCCGTCGTTCGAGAACCTTTCCCCGGCAGGTCTTGCCGCCCAGGCCGAACTCAACGAGGCGGCCGCCGAAAGCGGTGCTGCCCGTCGTCCGCGTCGTCCGCGCCGCCCGCGCGTCAACGCCGATCAGGTTGATGGCGGTAGTGACAATGCCAGTTCCGGGACCGACGCCGGCGAGGTGGCTGCGGCCCCGGCCGACAGCGGCAACGCCCAACCGGTCAATGTCGATATCGATAACTGACCCAACGGCATTTCAAGGCATTGAGCGGCGGAGAGAAATCTCCGCCGTTTTCGTTTGGGCGGCCGTGCAATATTATGTGGTTGCCGATATCGGGACGTCTTGAGGGTTCAGCGCCTGTGCACCATATCAGCCTCAACTGGACCCGGCTCGAATGAGCGGGTCCGTCACCGCAATCGGATCCGGTGCCGCAAAGCGGGCCGGTGATGGAAGGAGACAGATATGAACCTTGAGAAATACTCAGAGCGCGTGCGCGGCTTTATCCAGTCCGCGCAGACCATGGCGCTTTCCCGCAACCACCAGCAATTCACCCCTGAACATATCCTGAAAGTGCTCGTCGACGACGACGAGGGCTTGGCCGCGTCGCTGATCGAACGCGCCGGCGGCAACATCCGCGACGTCAAGCTTGGCGTCGAGACGGCGCTCGAAGCGATGCCCAAGGTCGAGGGCGGCAATGGCCAGCTCTATCTGGCCCAGCCGCTGGCGAAAGTGTTTTCGACCGCCGAGGAACTGGCCAAGAAAGCCGGCGACAGTTTTGTCACGGTCGAGCGGCTCTTGCAGGCGCTCGCCATGGAAAAGTCGGCCAAGACCGCCGACATATTGGCCAAGGCCGGCGTCACCGCGCAGGCGCTCAACCAGGTCATCAACGATGTCCGCAAGGGCCGCACCGCCGATTCGGCGAGTGCCGAACAGGGCTACGACGCGCTGAAGAAATACGCGCGCGACCTGACTGCGGATGCCCGTGCCGGCAAGCTGGACCCCGTGATCGGCCGTGACGACGAGATCCGCCGCACCATCCAGGTGCTGTCGCGCCGCACCAAGAACAATCCGGTGCTGATCGGCGAACCCGGCGTCGGCAAGACGGCGATCGCCGAAGGCCTGGCACTGCGCATCGTCAATGGCGACGTACCGGAATCGCTGAAGGACAAGCAGCTGATGGCGCTCGACATGGGCGCGCTGATTGCCGGCGCCAAATATCGCGGCGAGTTCGAGGAGCGGCTGAAGGCCGTGCTCTCCGAAGTCACCTCGGCCAGCGGCAACATCATCCTGTTCATCGACGAGATGCACACGCTGGTCGGCGCCGGCAAGGCGGATGGCGCCATGGATGCGTCCAACCTGTTGAAGCCGGCGCTGGCGCGCGGCGAGCTGCACTGCGTCGGCGCCACCACGCTCGACGAGTATCGCAAGCATGTCGAGAAGGATGCAGCCCTTGCCCGGCGCTTCCAGCCGGTTTTCGTCGACGAGCCGACGGTGGAAGACACCGTTTCGATCCTGCGCGGCCTGAAGGAGAAATACGAGCAGCACCACAAGGTGCGCATTTCGGATTCAGCGCTGGTGGCGGCGGCGACGCTGTCCAACCGCTACATCGCCGATCGCTTCCTGCCGGACAAGGCGATCGACCTGGTCGACGAAGCCGCATCGCGGCTGCGCATGCAGGTCGATTCCAAGCCCGAGGCGCTGGACGAGATCGATCGCCGCATCATGCAGCTCAAGATCGAGCGCGAGGCGCTGAAGGTCGAGACGGACGATGCTTCGAAGGACCGGCTCGCCCGCCTGGAAAAGGAACTCGTCGGCCTTGAGGAGGAATCGACCGAGATCACCGCCAAGTGGCAGGCCGAGAAGCAGAAGCTCGGGCTCGCCGCCGACCTGAAGAAGCAGCTCGACGAGGCGCGCAACGACCTTGCCATTGCTCAGCGCAAGGGTGAATTCCAGCGCGCCGGCGAGCTTGCCTATGGCAAGATTCCGGAATTGGAAAAGAAGCTGAAGGAGGCCGAGGCCCAGGACGGCAAAGCCGGCATGGTCGAAGAGGTGGTTACCCCCGACCACGTCGCCCATATCGTCTCGCGCTGGACCGGCATTCCGGTCGACAAGATGCTGCAGGGCGAGCGCGACAAGCTGCTGCGCATGGAAGACGAGATCGGCAAGCGCGTCGTTGGCCAGGGCGAGGCGGTGCAAGCTGTGTCGAAAGCGGTGCGGCGCGCCCGCGCGGGCCTGCAGGATCCGAACCGGCCGATCGGCTCGTTCATGTTCCTCGGACCGACGGGTGTCGGCAAGACCGAGCTGACCAAGGCGCTGGCGAGCTTTCTGTTCGACGACGAGAGCGCCATGGTGCGCATCGATATGTCGGAGTTCATGGAAAAGCACTCGGTCGCCCGGCTGATCGGCGCGCCTCCCGGCTATGTCGGCTATGAGGAAGGCGGCGCGCTGACCGAAGCGGTGCGGCGCCGGCCCTATCAGGTCGTGCTGTTCGACGAGATCGAGAAGGCGCATCCGGATGTGTTCAACGTGCTTTTGCAGGTGCTCGACGACGGCCGCCTGACCGACGGCCAGGGCCGCACGGTCGACTTCCGCAACACGCTGATCATCATGACGTCGAACCTCGGCGCCGAATATCTCGTCAACCTCACCGAGGACCAGGATGTCGATCTGGTGCGCGACGAGGTGATGAACGTCGTCAGGGCATCGTTCCGGCCGGAGTTCCTCAACCGCGTCGACGAGGTGATCCTGTTCCACCGGCTGCGCCGGCAGGATATGGGCCGCATCGTCGAGATCCAGCTCAAGCGGCTCGAGAGCCTGCTTGTCGACCGCAAGATCACGCTATCGCTGGACCAGGAGGCGGTGGATTGGCTGGCGGCCAAGGGCTACGACCCGGCCTATGGCGCGCGGCCGCTGAAGCGGGTGATGCAGAAGGAATTGCAGGACCCACTGGCGGAGAAGATCCTGCTCGGCGACATCCTCGACGGCTCGACCGTCAAGGTGACAGCCGGTTCCGACCGGCTGAATTTCCGCTCCAAACCGACGATCGTCGCGGCGGAAGCGGCAGCCTGATCCTGCGCCGCGCGTCCTTCCTGGACGCGCGGCGTTTTCATATAAAACGTGGGGTGGGGATGACACTGGACGACTACAACAGCTTCTGCGACTCGCTGCCTTCGACGACCCATGTCGTCCAGTGGGGTGGCGCCCATGTTTGGAAGGTGGGGGCCAAGGTCTTCGCGATCGGCGGCTGGGACGATGGCCAGCAGCTCTTCGTCACCTTCAAATGTTCCGATATCGCCTATGATGTGCTCAAGGAACAGCCGGGGCTACGGCCCGCACCCTATCTTGCCTCGCGCGGCATGACATGGATCCAGCGTCGGACAAGCCAGAGCATGGATGATGCCGCGCTGAAGGACTATCTGCGCGAGAGCCATCGCCTTGTCGCCCTGAAGCTTACCAGGCAGGCGCGCAAGGAATTGGGACTTGCCGAAAGCTAGCCTATATTCCTTGAGGCGCCGGAAAACCGCCATCTTCATGCCCGGTTCATGTTGGAACCATAGGATGGTGTAACTGGTTTGCTGGCGAAGGGGTTCGCCAGAAGACAATGCCGGCGGCGGCAAATTTACGGACCGGAGAATTTGGCCACCATGTTCCGCACGATCTTTGCCCTCTCGGCGCTAGCCGCCGGGCTTGTGTCTTCCGGGGCGTTCGCCGCGCCGACGACGGACAATGCGCCAAGGGTTGTCCGCGCTGCCGATACCGGGGGCATCCTTGTCGCCCAGGACGGTAATCTCGACATCTACTACGACGCCAGGGGCAACCGCGTGATCGTCGATGCCGATACCGGCAAGGT
>NZ_RZRA01000534.1:0-3911 GCF_003998945.1 Mesorhizobium sp. M7A.F.Ca.CA.003.01.2.1
GTCCTGCAACGCGCCAACGCGCATGTTCGTGCCGCGCGAGCGCCATGACGAGGCGGCCGGCTATGCCAAGGTTGCGGCGGAAAAATTCACCGTCGGTCCGGCCGACGCTGCCGGCACCAAGCTCGGCCCGGTCGTCAGCCAAGTTCAGTTCGACAAGATCCAGGACCTGATCCAGGCCGGCATCGACGAGGGTGCGACGTTGGTCGCCGGCGGCCCCGGCCGTCCGGCCGAACTCAACCGCGGCTACTATGTCAGGCCGACGGTGTTCGCCGACGTTACCCACGACATGCGCATCGCGCGCGAGGAGATCTTTGGGCCGGTACTGGCGATCATGCCCTATGACAGCGTCGACGAGGTGGTCGAGACCGCCAACGACACCGTCTATGGCCTCGCCTCCTACATCCAGGCCAAGGACATGAAGAAGGCGCGCGAAGTCGCGGCGCGCATGCGCACCGGCAATGTCTACATCAACTATCCCCAGTGGGACGCCGGCCTGCCGTTCGGCGGCTACAAGCAGTCGGGCAATGGCCGCGAATATGCCGAATACGGACTTGAGGATTTCCTCGAGATCAAGGGCATCGCGGGATATGAAGCGGCTGAGTAGGCACCGTACAGTGTGATGCAATAAAGGGCGCGGCCTGCGGTGTGGGCCGCGCCTTTTCATTTTGCAGCCAAGCCTTGCCATCTCCGCATTCTTGCCAATTGGCAAATACATGCTATATATCTGCCAATCAGCAAGGTGAACGCAATGCAGCTTCAATCCATCGTCACCACGCCGGCCACGTTCGGAGCCGCTATCTCGGATGAAGAAGCGGGCGCGCTGGCGCGCACAACGGTCAATCTGTTCAAGGCCTGGAACCTCACCGACCTGGAGGCCTGCATCCTGCTCGGCGGTATGTCGGCGCGCACCTGGGCACGCTGGAAGACTGGGGCGAAGGAAGGTGGCATCGGCAGGATCGACCGCGACCTGCGCACCCGCATGGCGCATCTGATGGGCATCCACAAGGGCCTGCGCTACCTCTTCACGGAACCGGCGCGCGGCTATGCCTGGATCCGCAAGCCCAATGCCACCTTTGGCGGCCAGTCGGCGCTCGACCTGATGCTGCGCGGCGAAATCTCCGATCTCTCGGCGATGCGCGAATGGCTCGATGCGGAGCGTGGTGCATGGTGAGTGGGCTTGCGGTCCGTCGCCGCGTCGACTGGCACCAGACCTTCCGCATCATCCGTTCCATCCACCCACCGATCGACCTGTTCGAAGACATTGCCGACCCGCGCGACTGGGAGGCGCTTGCCGCCGTCGAGGCGAAGACAAACCCACGCATAAGGTTCGAGATCGGCGATCTCGGCAAGGTTTCGGCCGCAAGGCGGATTTCCGGCCCCGGCGCCAGTTTCGTGATGGCGCCCTTCGTGCATTGCTCGACGCTCAGACCAGGCCGCTTCTCGGATGGCAGCTACGGGATTTATTATGCGGGTGACAGCGAGGAGGTGGCGCTGGCCGAGACCATTCACCACCATCAGAAATTCATGCGCGCCACCAACGAAGGGCCGGGCTGGACGGCGGATTTCCGCGTGCTGATCGGCAACGTCGACCGCGACCTCGATGACGTCAACGCCGTGCCCGGCGTGCTCGACCCGGACGACTATTCCGCCTCGCAGGCGGAAGGGCGGGCGCTGCGGGCAGCAGGCAGCGACGGGCTGGTGTGGAACAGCGTGCGCATGCCGGGCGGCGGCTGCATCGGCATCTTCTGGCCCGATGTCATTGCCATTCCAGTGCAGGGCCGCCACTACAGCTACCACTGGGATGGTGCCCGGGTGGACTTCGTGCGCCAGCACGATACGGGAAAGGTGCTTGCCGTCACATCATAGCGGCGGACATCCTTTACAGATCGCGGGGGAGTCGATATTCACGAATCCATAAATCCAAGGATTCGGATATATGAATAGGAAGGGCACTTTGAACGCGCTGGCCGCACTTGGCCAGGAGACGCGGCTGGATGTCTTCCGGCTGCTCGTGCGTGCCGGCCCGGAAGGCATTCCAGCCGGCGAGATCGCAACGAGGCTGGACACGGTCCAGAACACCATGTCGGCGCATCTGAAGGTGCTCGCCCATGCCGGGCTGATCCGTCCCGAACGCGACGGAAGGACCGTGCGCTATGTCGCCGACATGACCGGCTTGCGCGACCTGCTGGCCTATCTGATGGAAGATTGCTGCAATGGCGCGCCGGAGCTCTGCCGCCCGGTCATCAATGCCGTGACCTGTGACTGCTGAGGGGCTTGTGACTGTCCGCCGCGCGCCGTTCGAACAAGGAAGCCATCATGACCGATCATGCTCTGAACACAGCTGAGGCGGTGCGGCCCGGCATCGGCTTCGTCGAGAAATATCTGACGGTGTGGGTGGCACTGTGCATCGTCGCGGGCATCGCGCTTGGCCATCTGCTGCCGGGCGTGTTCGGCGCCATCGCGTTGGCCGAGATCGCCAGGGTCAACATTCCTGTCGCCGTGCTGATCTGGCTGATGATCGTGCCGATGCTCTTGCGCGTCGATTTCGCCTCGCTGGCCAAGGTCGGCACCTATTGGCGCGGCATCGGCGTGACGCTGTTCATCAACTGGGCGGTGAAGCCGTTCTCGATGGCGCTGCTGGGCTGGCTCTTCATCGGCTGGTTGTTCCGGCCGTGGCTGCCCGCCGTGCAGATCGATTCCTACATTGCCGGGCTGATCATCCTTGCCGCGGCGCCGTGCACGGCGATGGTTTTCGTCTGGTCGAACCTGACGCGCGGCGAGCCGAATTTCACGCTGTCGCAGGTAGCGCTCAACGACGCTATCATGATCGTTGCTTTCGCGCCAATCGTCGGCCTGCTGCTCGGCCTGTCGGCGATCACCGTGCCATGGGGCACGCTGATGCTGTCGGTCGCACTCTACATCGTCGCGCCGGTGATCGTCGCGCAGTTGGTTCGTGGCCGGCTGCTGGCAGCGAGGGGACAGGCCGGGCTTGAGGCCCTGCTTGCCACGCTGCAGCCCCTGTCGCTGGTTGCCTTGCTGGCGACGTTGGTGCTGCTGTTCGGCTTTCAGGGCGAGCAGATCATCGCGCAGCCATTGGTGATCGTGCTGCTGGCGGTGCCGATCCTGATCCAGGTCTATTTCAATTCCGGTCTTGCCTATCTGCTCAACCGCCTCAGCGGCGAACGACACTGCGTGGCTGGACCATCGGCGCTGATCGGCGCGTCGAACTTCTTCGAGCTGGCGGTGGCCGCCGCGATCGCGCTGTTCGGGCTGAATTCTGGCGCGGCCCTTGCCACTGTGGTCGGGGTGCTCATCGAGGTTCCGGTCATGCTGTCGGTGGTGTGGATCGTGAACCGCAGCAAGGGCTGGTACGAGATGGGCGGCGCCGTCCGGAATACCATGTCGGCTGAGAGGACCTCGAAATGACCATCACCATCTACCACAATCCCGATTGCGGCACGTCGCGCAACACGTTGGCCATGATCCGCCAGTCGGGCGAGGAGCCGGAGGTGATCGAATATCTGAAGACGCCGCCATCGCGCGAAAGGTTGGTCGACCTGATCGCGGCGATGGGCATTACACCGCGCGCCCTGCTGCGCGAGAAGGGCACACCCTATGCCGAACTCGGCCTTGCCGACCCGAAATGGTCCGACCAGCAGATCCTCGATTTCATGCTGGCACATCCGATCCTGATCAACCGGCCGATCGTCGTCAGTCCGCTCGGCGTCGTGCTGGCGCGGCCGTCGGAAAAGGTGCTGGACATTCTGCCCAATCCGGACATCGGCACGTTCACCAAGGAGGATGGCGAGGTGGTCATTTACGCCTCGGGCAAGCGCCCCGGTTGACGCTATTTCCATAATTTTCGAAATTGGGTTGACGGCGCGAAAAGTGCTGCGTAGCTTATTTCCATG
>NZ_RZRA01000535.1:0-3900 GCF_003998945.1 Mesorhizobium sp. M7A.F.Ca.CA.003.01.2.1
GCCTTGCGCCGCGAGACACGACTGCGCGAACTGGGCCGCGCCCCCGAAGGCGACGACCGCTACTATCTCGACGATCCGGAAGACATGGCGCGGTTCCGGCGCAAGCAGTTGGAAGAGGAAGGCCGCGTTATCCCGCCGCCGGCAGATGAGTACGATCCCTATGGGGACAATTCCGCCGAAGCCTACCCGCCGGCGCCGCAGGACGATGGCAATTACGACGACAATTATCCCGACGCGCCGCAGCCGGCTAAGCCGGGTACAATCAAGCGCCAGCCGCTGAACGAGGCCGCGATAGACCCTGCCCAGCCGACGACACCCGCCGATCAGGCGGCTCTGCCGCCAAAGGCCGGCGACAAGACCACCGTTGCCCCGGCACTTTCGCTGGGAGCGCGCCAGGATGTCGCCGCCCTTCAGGTGCTGCTCGACCGGGGTGGCGCTTCGCCTGGCGTCATCGACGGGCGTTTCGGTTCGAATGTCGACAAGGCGCTCGCCGCCTACAACCAGATCACCGGCGCCAATCTGCGATCGACCGACGCGGTCGCCATCCAGGCGGCACTTGCGCAATCCGGCGGCGATGCCTTCGCCAATTACACGATCACAGCGGAGGACGCGGCCGGTCCTTATGTCGCGTCGATCCCGGAAGACTACAGCCAGAAGGCGCAACTCGACCGCATGGGTTATACGTCGGTGACCGAGGCGCTCGCGGAGCGCTTTCACATGGACGAGAATTATCTCAAGGCGCTCAACCCGGAGGTCGATTTCAATCGTCCCGGCACGATCATCAAGGTCGCCAATTTCGGCAGGCTGGTTTCGACGCCGGTGGCGCGTATCGTCGCCGACAAGGACAAGAAAGAGGTTTTCGCCTATGACGCCGGCGGCAAACTGGTCGCGGCCTATCCCGCAACCATCGGCTCGTCGGATACGCCGTCACCGTCCGGCATACACACGGTGTCGCGCGTGGCGCTCGATCCGAACTACACCTACAATCCCAGCATCAATTTCAAGCAGGGTCAAAACGACAAGGTCCTGACCATTCCGCCGGGCCCGAACGGTCCCGTCGGTTCGGTCTGGATCGCCCTGGATAAGCCGACCTACGGCATCCACGGCACGCCCGATCCGTCGAAGATCGGCAAGACCGAGAGCCATGGCTGCGTACGCCTGACCAACTGGGATGCGCGGGAGCTGGCCAAATTGGTTTCGCCGGGCGTGACGGTGGAGTTTGTCGGCGGGCCCTCAGCCGATAACCTTGCGCAGCAGTGAACCGCGAAGCGCGGCGGCATAGACCAACTGCACGACCAGGATGAAGCCGACGCCGAGCAAGGGACTGACAAGCGAGAGTGCGGCGCCGACCGCCCACAGGATCTGTGCCTTGATGATGCGCAGATAGACCGTGCGTTTGGTTTCCGCATCGACATCCTCTGCTACGAAGCCGCTTTTCTCCGCATAACGCCAGCTCGCGAACAGCGTGACGCCGAGCGCCAGCAGATTGAGCCAGTAGACCAGCACCGCGGTTCTGAACTCGAGGAAGTCGGCCAGAAGATCGGTCGAGAAGGGCAGCAAGGCGATGAAGGCGAGAAAGCAAAGGTTCAGCGTGGCAAGCCGTCGATCGGATTTGGCGATCAGACCATGCTGCGCCTGCTGGCCAAACCAGAAGATGGTCAGCGTCAGGAAGCTCAAGGCGTAGGTCAGGAAACGCGGCGCCAGGGCGGCGATCGCGGCGAGCAGCTCGCGTTCGGAATGGATCGCCTCGTGCGCCGGCACCCTGATTTCGAGAACGATCAGGGTGAGCGCGATGGCGAATACGCCATCGGTGATCCCGACGATACGGCCGCGTCCCTCAGCCGATGCTTCAAGTGGCCGCTTCATCGATGTTTCCCCATCGGCACCTTCCGGAAACCTAGCATGGTTGCCGCCATTTGCATCTGACAGGGTGCGACCCTGGCCAAACGGCTGGTTTCAGCGACAGCAAGCCACTGGCTGGTTGTTGCCGGTGCGCCAGGGGTTTAAGCAAGGTTTCATGCATTCACCAAGTGAAGCCGCCGCCGTCCCGCTGACCAATCCGGTCACGAATGGAACGTTTTGTCCGCAGTCGCGGCGACGATTTGTGCTGATCGCGGCAATTCTGGCCTCGGCGCTTGGCTTCATAGACGGCTCCATCCTGGCCATCGCTACACCAGCGATCCGCGTCAATCTCGGCGCAAGCCTTGCCGAGGCGCAGTGGATTTCCAATGCCTATGCGTTGACGCTCTCGGCGCTGATCCTGGCCGGGGGCGCTGCCGGTGACCGATTCGGTCTGCGCCGCGCCTTCGTGGCCGGCATCGCGCTGTTCATCCTCGCTTCGCTTGCCTGTGCGCTGGCGCCGAATGCAATTGTGCTGATCGCATTTCGCGCGTTGCAGGGCATCGGTGCGGCAATCATGGAGCCTGGCAGCCTCGCCATCATCGCCAAGGCCTACCCGAAGAAAGAACGCGGCCGTGCTATCGGCATCTGGGCGGCGGCTTCGGCGCTGACCACGGCACTTGGCCCGGTGTTCGGCGGCTTCGTGCTGTCGGCCTTCGGTGACGGCATCTGGCGGGCGATCTTCGCCATCAACCTGCCGCTGGGCTTGATTTCGATCTGGCTTCTGCTGGCCAAGGTTCCGGCCGATGTGCCGACGGAGAAACGCAGCCTGGATCTCGGCGGTGCAGCGCTCGCGACATTGGCTTTCGGTGCGCTTGCCTATGGGCTGACCTCGATGAGCGCCAGCGGCGAGGGCCTCATGGCAGGGCCGAGCATTGCCGCCGGCGTCGTATTGCTGGCTGTCTTCATCGTCTTCGAGCTTCGGCAGCGCGAGCCGATGATCGACCTCAGCCTGTTTCGCGTCGGTGCTTTCGCCGGCGCCAATGTGGCGACGTTCTTCCTCTATTTTGCGCTGTCGGCCAACCTTTTCTATCTGCCAATGCTGCTGATCGCCGGCTGGGGCCTGAGCACGGCCGAGGTCGGCTTCATCTTCCTGCCCTTGTCGGCATCGATCGCGCTTTTGTCGGGACCTGTCGGCAAGCTGTCGGACCGGATCGGACCGCGTTTTCCGATCGCCTGCGGCAGCCTGGTCGTGGCTTTTGCGTTTGCCGGGCTGGCCTTGCTCACCTACGCCGGCATCCACAATTTCTGGACCGGAACATTCCCGCTGATGGGGCTGATGGGGCTCGGCATGGCTCTGGTCGTGTCGCCCTTGTCGACCGCGATCATGACGGCGGTGGAGGACAAGGACACGGGGGCGGCCTCCGGCATCAACAATGCCGTCTCACGCATCGGCGGTCTGATCGCGGTGGCGGCGATGGGCTCGCTTGCCGCGTGGGTCTACGCGAATGCACTGGACGCGAGCGCAACGTCCGGCATCCCGGGATTTGGTGAACCGGCGCCAGCCGGGCTTGCCCCGGCCATCGATGCGACAAGGCTCGCCGCCAGCGACGCCGCGTTTGCCGCGGTTTCTTCGGTGACCGCGCTGCTTTGCCTGCTTGCGGCTGTTATCGCCTGGACGACCATTCCCGGTGATCGATTGCCATGGCCGCGAAAGGCCGAAGATACGCCAGGCTGAAGCCGATCAACCGTCGATCTTGGCGCTCGCAACCTTCAGCGAATCGCTGTCTTCCTGCTTCAACAGTTCGTCGATGCGTTCGCGTTCGCGCTTGAAGGCGACGAGGTCATCGCCCTTCAGCACCTTGCCGACCGGCAGGCGGACACGCATCGGATCGACCTTGGTGCCGTTGACGATCAGCTCGTAGTGAAGATGCGGGCCGGTGGCGAGGCCGGTTTGGCCGAGGAAGCCGATGGTCTGGCCCTGGCGGACGTGCACGCCCGGTTCGATGCCTTTGGCAAAGGCGCTCTGGTGATTGTATGAGGTTTCGTAGCCATTGGCGT
>NZ_RZRA01000536.1:0-3896 GCF_003998945.1 Mesorhizobium sp. M7A.F.Ca.CA.003.01.2.1
GCCTCGGCCTCGGGCCGGCTCAACTCCCTGCCGAAAACAAGGACGCCGTTGGTGTTGGTCAACCTGATGACTTCCGACAGCCCCGCTTCATCCGTTGGATAGGTATGGTCGAGGATTTCGGCCTCAAGGTGCCCTTTCAAAGGCAATGAGGAACGATTTCGCACAAAACCCCTGACGTCGCGCACGGCTGCCACGTCGGTTAGCCGCAGGGTTTCCTTGCCGAACACCAGCCACATGAAATCCTTGCCGAGGAAGTAGGTGAAGAGGGCAATGATCGCAGTGAACGACAGCAGTCCGAGAGTGCCGCTGGCGACGTTTGCGGGCGACGTGTCGGTCAATCCCATGTAGCCGGTATAGGCAACGATCGCGGCCCCAACCAGGACGAAGCCCATCCTGAAATCCGAGATGCGCGGTGGGTTGGTTATCAGCAGTTCGTCTTCCGTCTCGACGATGGAAATGCGAGACGGGGGCGGCATGCTACCACCATTTCTCCGGCTGGAATGTGCCGGCGGCTTGCTCGATGACGGCGGCGGTCTGGAACAGGGTTTCCTCGTCAAACGGCCGGCCGATCAACTGAAGCCCGAGCGGCAAACCCTTGGCGTCGAGCCCGGCGGGCACAGCGATGCCCGGCAGGCCGGCCATGTTCACCGTGACGGTGAAGATGTCGTTCAGGTACATCTTGACCGGATCGGCAGCCATGTCCTCGTCGGCGATGCCGAAGGCGGCGGATGGCGTTGCCGGGGTCAGGATGACATCGACGCCGGCGGCGAAGACAGTCTCGAAATCCCGCTTGATCAGATTGCGCACCTTCTGCGCCTGCAGATAGTAGGCGTCGTAATAGCCGGCCGACAGCACATAGGTGCCGATCATGATACGGCGCTTGACCTCACGGCCGAAACCGGCGGCACGGGTCTTCTCATACATGTCGACGATATCCTTGCCCGGCACGCGCAAGCCGTAGCGGACGCCATCGTAGCGGGCGAGGTTGGACGAAGCCTCGGCGGGCGCCACGATGTAATAGGCAGGCAACGCATATTTGGTGTGCGGCAGGGAAATATCGACGATCTCGGCGCCGGCGTCCTTCAGCCAGGCAATGCCCTTCTGCCACAGCGCTTCGATCTCTTCGGGCATGCCGTCGACGCGGTACTCCCTGGGAATGCCGACCTTCATGCCCTTGATCGGCTTGCCGATCGCGGCCTCATAGTCCGGTACCGGCATGTCGACCGACGTCGTGTCCTTCGGATCGACGGAGGCCATCGACTTCAGCAGGATCGCGGCATCGCGCACGTCACGAGCGATCGGGCCGGCCTGGTCGAGCGACGAGGCGAAGGCGACGATGCCCCAGCGCGAGCAGCGGCCATAGGTCGGCTTGATGCCGACCGTGCCGGTGAAGGCGGCCGGCTGGCGGATCGAGCCGCCAGTATCCGTCGCGGTCGCGCCGGCACACAGGAAGGCCGACACTGCGGTTGCCGAACCGCCGGAAGAACCGCCCGGCACCAGCTGCGCATTGTCCAGGCTGCGCGCGGTCCTGGTGCCGCCGGCCGAGACGAAGCCGCCATCACCCTGATGCGTCGTCGGCATCACCACCGTGTCTAGGCGCGAGCGCCGCCACGGATTGATGACCGGGCCATAGTAGGACGTCTCGTTGGACGAGCCCATGGCGAACTCGTCCATGTTGAGTTTACCGAGCATGACGGCGCCGTCGGCCCACAGATTTGACGTAACGGTCGATTCGTAGCGCGGCTTGAATCCGTCCAGCACATGACTGCAGGCCTGCGTATGGACGCCTTCGGTGCCGAACAGGTCCTTGATTCCGAGCGGGATGCCTTCCAGCGCACCGCCCTCGCCCTTGACCAGCCTTGCGTCGGACGCCTTGGCCATGTCGCGCGCCTTGTCGCCTGTCACCGCGACATAGGCATTGAGCGCGGGATTGGCGCGATCGATGGCCGAGAGATAGGCCTCGGTGATCTCGGTCGCGGTGATTTCCTTGCCGTGCAGCTTGGCGCGGGCCTGTGAAATCGTCAGCTGGGTCAGGTCGCTCATCAAAGGCTCTTTTCGTAAAACACCGACCACTCGGAATCGGGATAATCCAGCACCGGGCCGCAACGCGAAAACCCGGCGCGTTCGTAGACGGTCCACGCCGCGGGGTGACGGTCGCCCGTCTCCAGCACCAGGCGCTTCAGCCCCTCGTTGCGCGCCAGCGCCTCGACCTGCTCGACGATTTTCGCGCCGATCTTCTGCCCGCGATGCGAGGGCCGCGTGTACATGCGCTTGACCTCGCCGACAGCGCCGTCATGGCGTTTCAGCGCACCGCAGCCAATGGCCATGCCGTTGTCGCGGGCGATGAAGACAGTCGTGTCCTCACCAGCCATCTGCTCGACCGTCAGATGGTAGCAATGCTCCGGCGGCGTCAGTTCGAGCAAGGTCTGGTTGAGTTCCTCGACCAGGCCGCGCACGTCGTCCTGCAGTGGCGTTTCAATGGCGATGTCGATTGCCATCGGCCGGTTTACTCCACGACCTTCGGCACGAGGAAGAAATTCTCTTCGGTCGCCGGCGCGTTGGCGACGATGTCAGCTGCCTTGCCGCCGTCAGTAACAACGTCCTGACGCTTCTTCATGTCCATCGGCGTCACCGAGGTCATCGGTTCGATGCCGGAAACATCGACCTCATTCAGCTGTTCGACGAAGCCCAGAATGGCGTTCAGCTCGCCGGTCATCCGTTCGGCATCTTCCTCGCTCACCGCAATGCGGGCGAGATGCGCGACGCGCTTCACTGTCTGAAGATCTACGGACATGTTTTTGCCTCGGGGAAAACCAGTTCGGGCTATAGCGGCGCCGCGCGCGCTGCGCAACATGCATCGTGCGAGAGACCAGGCTGCGGCGGCGGCCTAGTCTTCGGCCATCGATCCACGCACAGGATGATGTCTACGGCAGGGCAACGCCCTCGCACAGATAGTAGCTGCCGCTGTTGCCGCTTGCTTCGCTTTCGTCGTTGACGGGCCGGACCGACACGAGATCGATCTGCTTGTCGTTCATTTGCGTCACCGAGAGGACATCCGGGAAGACATAGCCCGGTTCCTGGCAGAGGGCCGTCACCGCCCAGCTCGGCGAAGCGGTCGCCTTGCTGACCTGCAGAAACTCGCAATTGTATTCCACGCTCTGCAGGCCGTGCGCCGAAAGCACGATGTTGCCGGCGTCGATCAGCGTTTGCAGCGTGTCCTTTTTGGCCTGCGTGCAAAGCTCTTCGGACTGAAGGTAGACGCCTTCGATGAAATCATCCGCGGCCAGCGCGGGCGACGCCGCGACAAACATGGAAACGCAAAGAGATCGCCCCAATACCATGGATTTATTCCACTTTAGCTGTTTCTAGATCGTAATCGTCTCACCGATTTTCGGCAACGCCAGCCTTACACCGGATCCTTCCAGGCCGGCCTCGAACTTATCGGCGGTCGGGTCGATCATCGGAAACGTGCCGAAGTGGCAGGGAACCACGGTGTCGAATTTGAAGAAGCGCCGGCAGGCAAGTGCCGCCACCGCGCCGCCCATGGTGAAGCGGTCGCCGATCGGCACCAGGCCTATCTTCGGCTCATGCAACTCGTTGATCAGCGCCATGTCGGAGAAGATGTCGGTGTCGCCCATGTGATAGAGCGTTTTGTCTTCCGCGAAATGCAGGACGAGGCCGCCCGGATTGCCGAGATAGGTGTTCTGGCCGCCCTCGCCCGGGAACGAGGATGAGTGCAGCGCCTGGACAAAAGTGGTGGTGAAGCTGCCGCAATCGACGGTGCCGCCGATGTTGCCGGGATTGATCTTCTTGTCGCTGACGCCCTTGCCGACCAGATACATGCAGATCTCGAAATTGGCGACGAGCTGGGCGCCGCTTTTGCCGAGCACCTCCAC
>NZ_RZRA01000537.1:0-3894 GCF_003998945.1 Mesorhizobium sp. M7A.F.Ca.CA.003.01.2.1
CGGCAAGGCCGACCTGCCGCAGGCGGCCGAAGAGCCGGTCGTTACCGAAGTCAACATCTCCGAATTCCCCGTCCTCGTCGTCACCCTGTCGGGCGAATTGCCCGAACGCGTGCTGACCGCCGCCGCGCGCGAACTGCGCGACCGTATCGAGGAAGTGCCAGGCGTCCTGGAGGGCTCGTTGCAGGGTTCGCGCGACGATCTTGTCGAAGTCGTCATCGATCCGATGAAACTGTCGTCCTACGGGTTGCAACTCGATCAGCTGATCGGCGCTGTCGGGGCCTCCAACAGTCTGGTCGCCGCCGGCAATATCGAAGGCTCGGAAGGCAAATACGCCGTCAAGGTGCCGTCACTGATCGAGACGCCCGAGGACGTGGCGGCCTTGCCCGTGGTCGCCGGCCCCAATGCCGTGGTGCAGGCCAAGGACATCGCGACGATCCGCTCGACCTTCGCCGATGCCACGACGATCACGCGCCTCAATGGCAAGCCGGCCATCGCCATCGAAGTCAAGAAGCGCATCGGCGCCAATCTGATCGACACGCTCGCCAAGGTGAGGGAGGTGTCCGACGCCTACGTCAAGACGATGCCGCAAGGCATGAACGTCACCTACACGCAGGACAAGTCGGTCTTCGTCAACCAGTTGCTCGGCGATCTGCAGAACCACGTCATGATCGCCGTCATCCTGGTGTTCATCGTCATCCTCTACGCGCTGTCGGGTCGTGCCTCGCTGCTGATCGGCCTGGCCATTCCGTCGTCTTTCCTGATCGGCATCCTGCTGCTGGCGATGATGGGCTACACGATCAACATGATCGTGCTGTTCAGCCTGATCCTGGCTGTCGGCATGCTGGTCGACGATGCCATCATCGTCACCGAGTTCGCCGAACGGCGGATGAGCGAAGGCATGCCGAAGGCGGAAGCCTTCGCATTGGCCGCCAAGCGCATGGCCGGTCCGGTCATTGCCGCGACGATGACGCGCATAGCCGCCTTCTCGCCACTGCTGTTCTGGCCGGGCATCATCGGCGACTTCATGAAGTACATGCCGATCACCCTGATCGTCACGCTATCGGCCTCGATGCTCTATGCGCTGGTGTTCGCGCCGACGCTGGGGGCGATCTTCGCCAAGGCGCCGGAGCATCATGAGGATGATAATCGCGACGGCTGGTACATGGCGATCGTCAAGCAGGCGGTGCGGTTTCCGATTACGGTGGTTTTGCTGACGGTCGCTCTGCTGTTCGGCGTCGGCTTTGCCTATTCGAAATATGGCGCCGGTGTCGAATTCTTCCCCAGTGTCGAGCCCGACTACGGCCTGCTCTACGTGCACGCGCGCGGCAACCTTTCGCTGGCCGAAATGGATACGGCGACCAAGATTGCCGAAAACAGGATGCTCGGCTGGCCCGGCATCAAGTCGGTCTACACCCGCGTCGGCAAGACACAAGGCGGCGGCCAGGATGTCCCTGAAGACGTCGTCGGCGTCATCCAGTACGAATTCATAGATTGGCGCGAGCGCAAGTCGGCGAACCAGATCCTGAACGATTTGCGCGGCGTCATGGCCGGCATTCCCGGCGTCGATGTCGAGGTGCGCGTGCCGGAGGCCGGTCCGCCGACCGGCAAGCCGATCCAGATCAGGCTTTCGGCCGTCGACCCCAAGGGGCTCGACGACAAAGCGCGCGCGGTTGCGGCACGCATCGGCAAGGTGCCTGGCGTCATCGACATTTCCGACGGCCTCCCGCCACCCGGCGTCGACTGGGCGCTCGAGGTCGACCGTGCCAAGGCAGCGCAATATGGCATCAGCCCAACCGCTGTCGGCACAGTGGTGCAACTGGTGACCAACGGGCTGAAGCTTTCGGAATACCGGCCTGCCGGCGCCGACGACGCCGTCGACATCAGGCTGCGTCTGCCGGAAGACCGGCGCACGCTGTCGACGCTCGACGAGCTCAGGGTGCAGACCTCGCAAGGCTCGGTGCCGATCTCGAATTTCGTCGTGCGCAAGCCGGAGCCGACGGTCGGTATCCTCAACCGTATCGACGGCGCGCGCACGGTGGTCGTCCAGGCAAACGTTGCCGCAGGCGCCCAGGTCGCGGCCGTGCAGGCGGAGGTCACCAAGGCCGTCTCCGGGATGGATCTCGGCAGCGGCATACGTTGGAAGCTGGCCGGCTCGAACGAAGACAGCGCCGAGGCCAGCGCCTTCCTTGGCAAGGCGTTCGGGGCGGCGATCTTCCTGATCTTCCTGGTGCTGCTGATGCAGTTCAACAAATTCACCAGCGTGCTGATGGTGCTGTCCTGCGTGGTCATGGCGACGGTTGGCGTGTTCCTGGGGCTGCTGATCACAGGCGAGACCTTCGGCATCGTCATGTCGGGCATTGGCGTCATCGCTCTGGCCGGCGTGGTGGTGAACAACAACATCGTGCTGATCGACACCTATGACCGGCTGCGCGAAGAAGGCTGGGACAAGATGGACGCGGTGCTGCAGACCTGCCGCGAGCGCGCCCGGCCGGTGGTGCTGACGGCGGTGTCGGCGATCCTCGGCGTGTTGCCGATCGCCTTCGGCCTTGGGCTGGAAATCTTCCATCACGAGACGACGATCAACGCGCCGTCGACGCAATGGTGGATTTCGCTGTCCTCGGCGATCGTCTTCGGCCTGTCCTTCGCCACCTTGCTGACGCTGGTGGTGACGCCGTCGATGCTGATGATTTTCACGCGCAGCAAGAACAGCCGCTTCTATGCGTTTTTCCGCCGGCTGTTCCGGCGCGGCAAGGGAACGGTTTCGCCGACCGACAGGCCTGGACAGGAAGCAGGCGACGAACCGGAAATCGCCTTTCCGAAACCCGCCGAATAGACCCCATCGCCGATTTGACCGCAGAGGCCGCCCGGAACAACCGGGCGGCCTCTGCATTGTCTCTGAGCGAAACGTCGAAGCGAGGGCTTCTCATGCCGATCACCACCATCGTCATCATCGTCCTGATCCTTGTCCTCATCGGCGCGGTGCCGGCCTGGCCGCATTCGCGCTCCTGGGGTTATGGGCCGTCGGGTATTGTCGGCGTCGTGCTGGTGGTGCTCATGGTGTTGCTGTTGATGGGACGGCTCTGAGGCGCCCTCTCGTGGATTGTTCAGTGTGCAGAGGGGCGGCGCCCATGATCGCGGGAGTCAGGCAGCTTTCGCAACGCCATTCACGGTGGCAATGCCGATATCGCCAAGAGCTTCAGCAACCGCCTGATCCAACGGCGTGTGCGGGATCTCGCCGACGATGCCTTCCAGCCGTATCGAAGCCAGCTGATGCGGCTCGAAGCGCAGGTAGGACATGGAGACGATCTCGCGCCACATCGCCACGAACGGGCTGCCAGCGCGCAGCACCCACCAGGGCATCGAAGTCATCTTGAGCGGACGACCAATAGCCTTCTCGGCAGCGGCCTTGATCTGCAGATCGGTGACCGCGTGGCCCGGAAAGTTCAGCGCTTCATAGAAGCCGAGCTTGTCCAGATTGCGCGCCAGCGCGACGAAACCCACAGCGAAGTCAGGCAGATAGGCCCATTCATGCACGAGCTCGACCGGGCCAGGCGCGGTGTAGATACCTTTGTTGATCTTGGCGGCAACGATCAGGTCGAACCATGATCCGCTGCCGGTGCCGCCGAAGAAATCGCCGGCCCGCAGAAGAATGGTGCGGACGCGGCTCGCGTCGGCCTCGCGACGAAACAACTCCTCCATGGCGCAGCGGATGCGGCCCTTTTGCGTGCTCGGGTGGAAGGGTGTGTTTTCCGATATCACCGCCGGCATCGGCGAGCCGTAATTGTAAACGGTGCCGGGGAAGAGGTGCAGTGCGCCGTTCGCGTGGCAGGCGGCCATGACATTCTGCGCCATCGGCAGGCACTTGCCCCAGTCGGTGTAGATCCGGGTGGGCCC
>NZ_RZRA01000538.1:0-3892 GCF_003998945.1 Mesorhizobium sp. M7A.F.Ca.CA.003.01.2.1
CCCTGATGTAGCCGGTCTTGATGCCGTCGACGCCGCGCACGCGGCCGAGCATGTCGTTGTGGCCGCGCACCAGCCGGCCGCGGAACATGAAGTCGCTTTCGGAGAAATAGTGGAACTGCTGGGGAAAGCGCTGATGCAGCGCCATGCCGAGCACCGCCATGTCGCGCGCCGTCGTCATCTGGCCATCGTCGGGCAGGCCCGACGCGTTGCGGAAGGTCGTGCTGGTCATGCCGAGCTGGCGCGCCTTGGATGTCATCATGGCGGCGAACTGATCCTCCGAGCCGCCGAGATATTCGCCGACCGCCACCGCCACGTCATTGGCCGATTTGACGACGATGGCGCGGATCGCGGAATCGACGTCGATGCTCTCGCCGCGCCGGAAGCGCATCTTGGTCGGCGGCTGCGAGGCGGCATGGTCCGACACCGGGATCTGCGTCTGCTTGCTGACGCGGCCGGACTCCAGCGCCTCGAACAAAAGATACAGCGTCATCATCTTGGTCAGCGAGGCGGGGTAGCGCTGCGCCGTCGAGCTGACCTCGAACAGCTGCTTGCCGGTCCTGGCGTCAACCACGATGGCCGCATATTTCTGCGCCGGCGCGGGCACGGCCAGCACGCTGTCGGGCGGCGTCGTGGCGCAGCCGGCCAGCAGCACCAGCAGGGCTAGTGCCGCAAAAACTCTCTGGATGAGCGGAAAGGGACGCAGGTAGGACAAGGGCTGGACTGTTCTGGGTCGGCTGTTGCTGAGATGAGACGACGCTAACGTAACGCGGCTGTTGCGTCCATTTGGTTAATGCCGGTTAGCCCCAGGATTGTCGAGCCTCGCAAGCTTGGCATCCGCCCCGAAAACGCCGGTTTTCCCGTGTCTTTGCTTGCCAAGGCCGCGTTTCCCGTGGGAAGGGGCGTGGTATCGAGGGCTTGGGGGCTTGGCATGACGAACATCGGGGCCGGGGGCGCTGCGCCCTCGCTTATCAGGGCATCACTCAGCCGCACCGGCAAATGGGCTGGCAGCGTCGCCTTTGTCGGGGGTGCCGTATCCGACATCCTCAATCCGCTGGCGCCGTTCGCCGCCTATATCGCGCTGGTCGCCGCGGTGGCCGCAATCATCATCGCCATTGCCATCGTGCTCCGGCTGGTGCTGGCGGCCAAGGCGCTGCCGGCCTTGATCTTCGCCACCAGTGCGGCGGCCGTCGCCGGCGGCGTCTACGGCCTGCAGCAGCAGACCAACGCCCAGCATGGGGTGATCGCCAGCCTGGTGCCGGCCATTGCCGGGCTGCAGCAGTCGATGGGCATCGTTACCGAGAAAGTTGCGAAGATCGAGCAGACCGTCACGCAGACGCAAAAGACGGTCGACGCGGTCAAGCAGTCGACCGACACGGCGGCGAAAAAGACCGACGAGATCGCGTCCGTCCAGCAGCAGCAGACTGAGCAGACGGCGGAAGTGCAGAAGACCACCGACGAGGTGAAGAAGGAGACCGAGACGCTGGTCGCCGGCCAGGCGCAGCAGCAGGCCCAGACCGAGAAGCTGCAGGCGACGACGCAGCAGATCGCCGCCTCGATCGACATCATCGCCAAGGGCTTTGCCGCCCTTGCCGCGCAGGGCGGGGCGATCGCCGAGCCGAAGCGGCCGGACGAGTTCTACCACAATGCCCGCGTCTACGAGTTGTCCGGCGACATGCTGAATGCGCGGCGCTCCTACCTCGCCTTTGCCGGCTTCGACGTCGACGCCATCGATCCCTACACGCGCTTTGCCGCGCTGCTTCGGGTGCAGGACGGCAAGGCCGGCGCGCGCGAGGTGTTCGGCGCGCTTGCCGACAAGGGCAAGGCGCTGTCGATCAAGCTGGTGCATATCCAGCAGTTCGACGACGCCCAGCGCCTCGACAAGCTCAACGTCTTCATATCAGCCAATCCAGATTTCGCGCCGGCCTATTTCCTGTTGGCGCAGGAGTTTTCCGAAGACCGCCTCGGCGCCCAGACGCTGGCCGACAAGCGCAACGAGGCCAAGGCGCTGACCAAGTTCACGTCCTACGAAAAGGATGGCGGGTTGCTCAAATATTTCGTCGACCAGACGCAGTTGGCCGACTGGCTGGACCGCAGCCGCAGCCGGCTGGCGGCGCTTGGCGACGTGCTCGACCCCGCCCGCTTCGTGCCTTCGCTGACGCCGATGCGCTCCAACCAGGGCTGGTCGATGACCATCTCGCTGCCCGAGCCGGCGACCGCCATCTCCTGGCGCATGGGCGACAGCGGTCCTTTCACCGACACCGGTTTCCTGGCCATGAACGACCAGACCACCGGCAAGCCGATGGCCAATCCGAGCTTCGAGATACCCGACAGCACCGTGGCGGGGATCATTGCGATCAAATATCTCGACATCAGGGGCCGCGAGACCGGCCCGTTCGACATCCGCTTCGACCCCGAGACAGCGCTTCAGCAAGGCAACAAGCAGATCCTCGACCAGTTCTGGACCTCGTGGATCGCCTTCGATGCCAGCGGCAACCACGGCCTGGTCTATTTCACCCAGATGCTGTCCTACCGCTGCGCCATCAAACAGGTGCATTACAGCCTGAACGGCGCGGCCCTCGACAAGGAGATCAAGATGCCGCCTTGCGACAAGAAGGACCCCTACGCCATCCCCTACGATTACCAGCCCTATTTCAAGGTCGCCGACAGCGTGAAATCGATGTCGGTGCAGGTTACCTACACCGACGACACCAAGTCGCCGGTGCGGGAATACAAGCGACAGTAGCTCACCCTCCCCTTGTGGGGAAGGTGAAGGTGCGCGATGCAAAATGCCTGTCGCGGCGCTTGCGCAACCGCCGCCGAACGGTTCAGTTTGCGCCTTCAGAATCGGTGACAGCGCAATGACCATCCACACCATCAAGGCCAGAGGCATTTCGGTTTCGCTCGACCTCACGGTCGGCCACATCGCCGACATGGTCGTCGAGGCTGGCGGGCGGCAGCTGAAGCCGCTGCATCGCGCGCCCTGGGTCGATGCGAACGAGACGCTGCCGAAAGACCTGCCGGAAGGCACGGTTCGGCTGTCCGGCGATTTCCTCTGCGCGCCGTTTTCGCGCAGCGATGTCGAGGAAGCGCCGCTGCATGGCTGGACGGCCAACAGCGCCTGGGATGTCGTCGAAAGTGTCGCGACCGACGATGGCTGGCGCGCCGTCTATCGCCTGCGGCACGAGGTGATGGGCGCTTCGGTCGACAAGATCCTGACGCTGCGCGACGGCCATCCCTTCCTCTACCAGGAGCATGTATTTTCCGGCGGCAATGGTGCGATCTCGGTCGCCCATCACCCGATGACGGCCATGACCGGCGGCGGCAGGCTGGCCTTTTCGCCGAAGCGTTTTGCCGCGACGCTGGACGATCCGCTGGAGCCCGATCCCGCACGCGGCCGCTTCATGCTCGCCTATCCGGCGCGCTCCGCCGATCTCGGCCATTTTCCCGCCGCCGGCGGCGGCACGCTCGACCTGACGGAATACCGCATGGATGACCGCCGCGAGGATTTCATCACGCTGGTCGAAGCCGACCATGGCGGGCCGGGATGGACCGCGCTTGCACGACAGGCCGAGGACGATCTGGTGCTGGTGCTGAAGAACCCGGCCGAACTGCCAATCACCATGCTGTGGTTCAGCAATGGCGGGCGCGACTACGCCCCATGGAGCGGCCGCCACCTTGGCGTGCTCGGCATCGAGGATGGCCGCGCTGCCGTCGGCCATGCCGCCTCGATCGGCGACAACTGGCTGAAGCGCGAAGGGGTGGCGACCGCTTTTGCGCTGGGCGAAGGCCAAAGCGTGTCTTTTCGCCACGTCATCGGCGTCCTGCCGCTGTCGGGCGGCGAGCCGCCGCGGGACGTCACGACGGCGGATGGCCGCATGCGGCTGCATGCCGG
>NZ_RZRA01000539.1:0-3888 GCF_003998945.1 Mesorhizobium sp. M7A.F.Ca.CA.003.01.2.1
GAGTGATCCCAGGTGGTCCCCGACGCGTTTGCCGCGTCTGTAGTTGGTTGCCGATTGCTTCAAAATATGGACAAAGTTGGTTAATCAATTCCTCTCAAAACCAACGACGAGATGTGGATTTTGGCCAAATCAGCCTTCGTCCACGGCCAGGAAAGTGGTGTTGTCGCCCTTCCGACCTGGTTTTGCTGCCTGTTTTTGGCGGCCGAGTCAAGCAAAACAGCCACTGCTAATTTTTACGCAGCGCCTCCGCGCGGTGTATGCAGCGAACCGACTGCCGGCAGACCTGCCTACAAAAGGCGCGCGTGTTTCCGGTAAAACTGTTGCCTGCCATGCTAGATTTCTCGCGGGAAGGCGGCCTCAAACGGCCCACCCTCAGTTGAACCAAAGCGCAAACGTCAAAAACCCGTCGCCGCCGAACTGGCGCTGGATCTGGTCGAAATCGTCGCTGGTCGCGAGCTCGCCGCTTTCGAGGTAGGGCGCGATGGCCGGGCCGGTGATCGACAGCACGAGATCGAAGTTTTTTGGCTCGTCGAAGAAGCGCTTCATGTTGATGCCAAGCCCAGTACTGGCGGTGACGCGGAAATGCGGCAGCAGCCTGCGGCCTTCCAGGAGATCCTCGGCCATGGTCAAGGCGGCGAGCCAGGCCTGGACCTGCTCCTCGCCGACTTCGAGGCCGGTGAGCGGGTTCTCGCCCTTCTGCTGCGGTCCAGGCAGCCATTCGCGGTCATTGTCGGTCTCGGCGCGGATCGCCTTCCAGTCCTCGCGCGACAGCCGGATCATTTCCAGCAGGTGGCGGCGCGCCGCTTGCCGGCGCTCCGGTTCGATCACCGGCCAGTTGACGAGATGCACCATCGAGATGAAATCGGCGATGCGCCATTCCGAGGAGAAGATGCTCGAGCCCATATCGCCGGCCGGCGGCACCAGAATATCCTGCAGCGGCAATTTGGCGCGCGGGAACAGCATGTGAAACGAGCCGTCGAAGGTGCTCCTGAAATCATGCGCCAGCCAGAAATCGGCCTGCGCCATCAGGAACTCGGCATAGCCCTGCAGCCAGTAGCCGTCGGCGCGGTCGAAGCGGAAGGTGAGCGTGGGGGCGGCGGCGTCCGACGAGATACCGCCGCGCGAGAGTGAGGCGATGATCGCCGCCATGCTCTCGTCCGGCGCGATGGTGCCGTCCTCGTTGAGGTCGATGCCGGCATGGGTGAGATCGATGACCATGCCGATATCGGCATTGGGCGGCACCGAGGCAAACGTGGCTGCGGATTTCTCCAGCCGGTCACGGAAGCCGACCAGGATGGCGCGGAACTGCTCGTAAGTGAGCGGCTCGGGATTGGGATTGTCGGGCACTGGCAACCGCATCAGCGGCAGCATGAAGGATTGCGGGCTTTCGAAACCATGACGGTGCAGGCCGGTGGCCAGGATCTCCAGTGCGGTAAAGAACTCGCCCGCCCCGGCCGCATAGGCGGATGCCGGGTCTTTTGGCGCGGCAGCCTCCAGCGTCGAGAGAGCGGTGTCGCGCGCGGCCACGGTCTTCGCCTCAAACAATGTGGTTGCCGCTTCTGGCATTGCCGCCGACGCGGAAGACAGCGGCAGGAGCAGAATGAAAGCGGATGTCAGCAGGCCTGCCAGTCGTGTCATCTTTTCCCCCCAATGTTTGTCGCGCAGTGCAAACATACACCATTTGCAGCGTCGCGCTTCAACCCGCCCCGCGGACGGTCTACACAGGGCAAACAATTGGGCATCGCGTGTCGAATTATCCGTTTTCCTACAAGCTGTCCTGGCTGCCGCGTTTCCTGAAGCCGTCACTGGCCGGCGACGCTCAAGACTTTGCGCCGATGGCCGGGACGCTGATGGATCCACCGCCGAAGCAAGCGGTGCGGCTTGCCTTTGTCGGCGACATCTCGGCGGTGGCCAACCGCAGCGCGCCGGATTGCGATCCGGCGATCAAGGCGCTGCTCGGCGCTGCCGATCTGGTGATCGGCAATTGCGAAAGCCCTGTTGTGGACAGGCCAAGCGCGGTGCTGGGCACAAGGCTCGGCACGCATCATGCGATGAGCGAGCCGTTCCTGGCCGAGGCGCTGACGGCGGTTGGTGTTGCGCGCGAAAAACTCGTGCTGTCGCTGGCCAACAACCATGTGCTGGATCAGGGCATCGCCGGTTTCGACGAGACAATCGCGGCGTTGCTGCGGCTCGGCATCCGCACGATCGGCCTGGCCGACGGTCCGGTTGTGCCGATTCAGGTTGGATCGCTTGATATCGGCTTCGCCGCCTTCACGCTGTGGCGGAACGCCGATGAAAAACTGTTTGCCGGGCGCGTTTCGATGGACAGCGATCCGGCGAGCTGGCCACCCGCTGGCTTGGACCTTCTCTGCGCCGTGCCGCATTGGGACTGGGAGTTCCGACATTTTCCGCGCGACGGGACGCGAGCGCTGGCCAGGCGGCTGGCCGGGCAGGGCGCCGGGCTGATCGCGGGCCATCATGCCCATGTCGTGCAGCCGGTGGAAAAGATTGACGGGACGATCGTCGCCTATGGGCTCGGCGATTTCCTCGGTACCGCCTTTGCCCGGCAGCCATGGCCGGGCCGCATCGGCTCTATCCTCGTTGTCGATGTCAGTGCCGATGCCGGTACGCGCGGCAGGATCGCGTCTTACCGGATGCATCCCTTCATGCGCCTGCGCGCTGGCGACCACGAGCGGCTGGTGTTGATGGAGGCTTTGGAGGGCCGAATGCGTGACAGGGTCGCGGAGCGACTGAAAGCGGTCTTCCCTTCTCCACCAACCGATGAAGGCGTTCCCGCTTAACCATCTGGCGGCCCTTGCAAAACCAACTATCATGCTCCCGCAGAGGCAGGATTGCGGGGGTAGCGGTGGAATCAGCGGATTTCATGCCGAGCGAAACGGTCATCGCCGGCATCCGAAAAGACATCGAGGCCTATGAAGCGGCGAGGGCTTCGGCGGTCCGGCAGGTGCGCTGGCGGGTGCCGGTGTTCGTGGGGCTGGTGCTGGTGGCCGTGGTGCTGGTCGCCTGGCTGTTCAACAAGGTCGCCGACCCCAACGAGCAATGGGTCTCGACGCCGCATGTATTTCTCTATGTGATCGGCTTCGCGGCTTCGATCCTGCTCTATTTCCAGGCCAGGAAACCGGCGACGCGGCTGCAGCAATCGTTCCGCGAGACGCTGCTGCCGATCATATTCGGCTTCATCGCCGACATGCGCTACCAGCATGGCGTGACGCCGAATTCCTTCGACCGGTTGCCGCGCACGGCGGTTGGTCCGTTCAACCGGCAGGCGTTCGACGACATCGTGGCGGGCCGCTATGAGGGGTTTCCGTTCGAACTGTACGAGGCGCATCTGCGGGAAGGGTCGGGCAAGGGCTCCTCGACCGCCTTCCAGGGCGTCATCGTCGCTTTCGAGACCATCGCGCCGTTTCCCGGCATATTGGTGGCGACGCGGCGGACCAACGCGGTGATCAGCTTCTTTCGCGGCATATTTGCCAGCAAGCTGCAAGAGCTGTCCAGCGGCGATGCTTTGCTCGATGCCGCCTACGAGTTCCGCACCGACAATCTCGGGGCGGCACAGCCATTGGTGAGCGGCCGGCTGGCGCAGGCGCTGAAATGGCTTGGCGAAACCTGGCCGGACGACCCAGCCCGCGTCGCGCTCAACGGCAGCGATGGTTTCCTACTGTTGCCGCAGACGAAGAACTTCTTCGAGCTGCCGGATATTTCGGTGCCGCTCGACTACAGCAGGCATGTCGCGCCGATGATATCGGACATGGGCGCGATGCTGGCGACGGCGGCACTTGTGCGCAAGATCGGCGCGAAGGACGAAGCGGGTTGATCGGGCTGCGCTTTCAGCACTCGAAGCCGTATTTGTCACGCATGTAGTCCGCC
>NZ_RZRA01000053.1:0-11136 GCF_003998945.1 Mesorhizobium sp. M7A.F.Ca.CA.003.01.2.1
ATCGAGCTTTGCCCAGGTCGCCGGCGGTGGCTTCAACATGATGGTGGCGGCCAGCCGCACCGGCAGGCAGGTGGTGTTCGGCGGCCAACTCGGCAGCGGGCCCAATGGCGATTTCCTGCGCGCTGCTTTCATAGCCGAGGGTATCGAGACACTGACGCCGCCATCGCCCGTGATGGACAGCGGCAACTGCGTCGCCATGATCTCGAGCGACGCCGAACGCACCTTCGTGTCGTGGCCTGGTGCGGAGAGCGTTCTCAGCCTCGACATGATGGCGCCGGTCGCGGTGGCGCCGGGAGACTGGGTGTTCACCTCCGGCTACACGCTGAGCTACCCTAAGAGTCGCGATGCGCTCACTGATTGGATCGAGGCGCTGCCGGCAGGTATTCCCTTCGTCTTCGACCCGACGCCGGTCATCACGGACATTCCGCGTCCCATCCTGTCGCGGGTGCTTGCCCGCACCACATGGCTGAGCTGCAACACGACGGAAGCCGCCGAGATTGCCGGCCCAGGCGATGTCGAGGGCCTCGCGGTACGGCTGCTGGGCGACCACTGCCCGAAAGCAGCGGGCGTGGTCATCCGCTCCGGGGCAAAGGGTTGCCATATCAGGTTGGCCGACGGCACGGCGCAGACCGTTGCCGGCTTCAAAGTCACCGCCATCGACACCAATGGCGCCGGCGACACCCATATCGGTGCTTTCGTCAGCGCGCTGGCGCACGGCATCCCGCCCTTCGAGGCAGCGCGCTATGCCAATGCGGCAGCGGCCATATCGGTCACCCGCCATGGCGGCTCGTCGGCGCCGACCGACCACCAAATCCAGACATTCCTGAGCCATGCCGCCGACCCGTCGGGAGCAGGCCGGACACAGAAGGCCAATGCATAACAGCTGGAAAGCCTGACAAGCCCGGGAACCGGGCAAACCCACAGAGAGGAACCAACCATGCGCATGCCTGACTTGACTGCTCTGCTGACGGCGACCGCCGTCTTTACCTCCGCACTCGCGTTCGCTGCCAAGGCTGACGAAGTGCATGTGCTCAACTGGAAGGGATACGGCGCCGACGAACCATGGGCGGTGGAGGCTTTCGAAAAAGCGACCGGCAACAAGGTCGTCAACGACTTCTTCAATTCCGAACAGGAAATGCTGACCAAGATCCGGACCAATCCCGGCCTCTACGACGTGGTCATGATCAATGCCGCCTTCAACGACCAGGCGATGGACGGCAAACTGATCCAGCCGATCGACGTCTCCAAATTGCCGAACTACGCCGACATCAGCAAGGACAAGGCGGGATCGCCGATGCTCGTCCATGACGGCAAGGTCTATGGCGTGCCGTGGGTGTGGGGCCTCACCGCGCTCGCCATTAACGACAAATCCTTCGACAAGCCGCCGACGAGCATCGCCGAGATGTGGGATGCCGCCCATAAGGGCCGCGTCGTCATTCGCGACGATGCCGTCGAAGCGGTGCAGTTCGGCGCCATCGCAACGGGCCAGAACATCAACGACATCAAGGATATGGATGCGGTCAAGGCGAAGCTCACCTCGTTGATGCCGCAGATCAAGACCTTCTGGAGTTCGGAGAACGACTGGAACCAGATGGTCGCCTCCAACCAGATCGACATCGGCACCTACTGGAGCGGCTCGGCCGATCGCGCCAAGACGCATTTCAAATTGCCGGTCTCTCTGGTCGTGCCGCAGGAGGGTGCCGTCGCCTGGCTCGACGCGTTTTCCATTCCGGTCGGCGCCAAGAACGTCGCCGGCGCCGAGGCTTTCATCAACTACATGATCGACCCGAAATTCTACGTCGAATGGGTCACCAAGGTCGGTGCTCCTGTCTCCGCCAACACCAAGGCGGTGGAAGCGCTGCCCGAGGATGCCTTCAACCGCAAGGTCATGGGCGACCCCGAGGTGGCCAAACGCATCCAGTTCCAGGCGCCGATCACCGATGCCCAGCGCGAAGCCTATCTGGCGCTGTGGCAGCAGTTGAAGGTCGACGTGAAATAGAGCCAACATCCCGGCCAGCCGGCGGTTCGCGCCGGCTGGCGTTTCAATCCTGGGGGAGGGTATCATGGCAGCTGCGACAGCGTCGCGAAGCGGGCTGAGATCGGCATTGCCGCTGCTGGCGCCAGCCTATCTCTGGCTGACGGTGGCGATCTTCCTGCCGCTCTCGGCCATGGTCTTTTTCTCGTTCATGACCGAGCTGCCGCTGTCGGGAAAGCCGTGGACATTCACCCTTGGCAACTATGCCACCTTCTTCTCGCAAAGCCTCTATCTGACACTGCTGCTGGCCTCACTGCGGCTTGGCCTCGAAGTGACGCTGTGGTGCGTCGTCATCGGCTATCCCGCCGCTTACGTGCTCGCCAAAGTGCTGAAGGGGCGCAGCCGCGAGGCGATCTTCCTGCTCGTCATCTTGCCGTTCTGGTCGAACGGGCTGGTGCGCATCTTTTCCTGGGCGATGGTTTTGCGCGAGGGCGGCATTCTCGACACCGCGCTCAACGCCGTGCTGCCGTTCAAGATCAACATCGACCTGATGTATTCCTATCCAGCCGTCATCATCGGGCTGGTGCATTCCTACGTGCCTTACATGGTGCTGACCTGCTATCTCACGCTGCAGGCGATCGATGACTCCCTGATTGAGGCCGGGCGTTCGCTTGGCGCTTCACGGCTACAGGTGCTGAAGCGGGTGATCATCCCGCTGTCGATGCCCGGATTGGTCGCGGGTGCGGCCCTGATCTTCGTCCCCGTCGTCGGCTCGTTCATGGAGCCGCGCATCCTCGGCGGTCGCACCGGCACCTTCTACGGCACGGTCATCGAGGACCAGTTCGTCGCCGTGTTCAACTGGCCGCTCGGTGCCGCGCTTTCCTTCATCCTGCTGGCCGTGGTGCTGGTCATCCTGGCGGTGGCGTCGCCGGTGCTGCGGAGGGCCGCGTGATGGCGACGACCCGCGTCCTCGAATGGCTTGGCCGCTTCTACATCGGTCTGCTGCTCGCCCTCCTCTATCTGCCGATCATCATCATGGCGCTGATGTCGTTCAACGTCTCGCCCTTCTACCAATTGCCGTTCGAATGGACGACCGAATGGTACGCTTCGCTGTGGCAGAACGACCAGCTGATCGCCGCCACCTGGAACAGCGTCGAGATCGCCGTCATCACCACCGTCATCTGTGTCGTGCTCGGCTCGGCGGCATCGCTGGCGCTCTATCGCTATGAGTTTCGCGGCAAGAAATTCCTGCAGGCGCTGTTGTTTCCGCCGATCGCCATTCCGTGGCTGATCACCGGCACGGCGATGCTGATCTTCTTTTTCGGCGTCGGCATCGGTCGCGGGCTGCATGCGATCCTGCTTGGCCATGTCGCACTGGCGCTGCCCTATGTCATCGTCGTCGTCTCGGCCCGGCTGCAGACCTTCGCGCCGGAGCTGGAAGAGGCGGCACGCTCGCTCGGCGCCAACCAGTGGCAGGTAACGAGGCGCGTCACGCTGCCTTGGATCATGCCAGGCGTTATTGCCGGAGGGCTGTTTGCGTTTGCAGTGTCGTTCGACCAGTTCGTGGTGTCCTATTTCCTGGCGACGCCTGGGCAGACGACGCTGCCGGTGGAAATCTACGCCGCGATCCGCAAAGGATTCACGCCCGAGATCAATGCGGTCTCGACGATCATCATTGTCGTGTCGATGGCGCTGATGCTGCTCACGGCGCGGTTCTTCAAATTCGGCGGAGAGAAATAATGGCCGGCGTGCAGGTATCTGATGTCTCGCGCAGTTTCGGCGCACACAAGGCGCTGGACAATGTCTCCATCGATTTCGCCGATGGCGGGTTCTATGCGCTGCTGGGGCCGTCGGGCAGCGGCAAGACCACGCTGCTGCGCCAGATTGCCGGTTTCGATTTTCCCGATTCGGGCCGCATCACCATCGGCGGCGAGAGCGTCGAGCGGGTGCCGGTCGAAAAGCGGCGCATCGGCATGGTGTTCCAGAACTATGCGCTGTTTCCCAATATGAGCGTCGCCGACAATGTCGCCTTCGGCCTGTCGGTGCGCGGCGAGGCCAAGGCGGTGATTGCAACGGAGGTGCAGCGCGCGCTCGATCTGGTGCAGCTCGGCAAGCTTGGTGGCCGCCGGCCGCACCAACTCTCCGGCGGGCAGCGGCAGCGTGTGGCTCTCGCCCGCGCTATCGTCACCAAGCCGCGCGTGCTTTTGCTCGACGAGCCGCTCGGCGCGCTCGACAAGGCGCTGCGCGTCGATATGCAGATCGAGCTCAAGCGCATCCAGCGCGAGATCGGCATCACCACCATCTTCGTCACGCACGACCAGGAAGAAGCGCTGACGATGAGCGACCGCATCGGCATATTGCGCGACGGCAGGCTGGTGCAGGAGGGGCCGCCGGAGGAGATCTATAACAGGCCGAAGAGCGAGTTCGCCGCCACCTTCCTCGGCGACGCCAACATTTTTCGCGGCGACAGCACGGGCGATGGCATCCGGCTGGCGGACGGAACGGCGATTGCCGCTGGTGTGGGTGCCAAGCTTGCCGCCGGCGCCAAGGCGAGCTGTGCCGTGCGGCCCGAACGCATCCGCATCGCCAGGGATGCCGGAGCACCGGATGGCAACGCCAACATGCTCAAGGGACAGGTTTCCAAGCGCATCTTCGCCGGCAGCAACAGCACCTATTTCGTCGAGCGTGCTGGTCAGACGTTGAAAGTGATTGTGCAGAATACCGGCATGGAACGGCTGGCAGAAGGTCAGGATGTCGTGCTGCGCTGGTCGCCTGAAAGCACGGTGTTGATCGCGGCGAACTGATCCTCACCGGGTCTTGCCAGACCGTCCGCAATCAGGGACAGCATAGACGGGCACGACCCGGAGCATACCGATGACCCTGGAACTGACTGCACGCGACCGATCCATGCTCGACGGCGAGCATGGCCTGTCAGCGGCTGCTGCCATGAAAATCCTGGTCGCCTTTTCCAATGCGATCGGGGCAGGTCGTCTGCTCGACATTGCCGGCGCGCATATCGATGGTTGTCTCTACCATGGCAAGGCCGGTCTCGATTTCGTCGAGCGGCTGGTCGAAGGTGGCGGCCGCGTGCAGGTGCCGACGACGCTGAATGTCGGGTCGTTCGATCTCATCCATCCCGGCATGGTGAAATTGCCGGCGGCCGAAGAGGTGCCGGCGCGACGGTTGATGAAGGCGCATATGGAGCTCGGCTGCCAGGCGACATTCACCTGCGCGCCCTACCAGACGCGCTTCCGGCCGAGCTTTGGGCAGCAGATCGCCTGGGGTGAGTCCAACGCCATCGTCTTTGCCAATTCGGTGATTGGCGCGCGCACCAACCGCTATGGCGATTTCATCGATCTGTGCTGCGCCATGACCGGGCGCGCGCCGGCCTGGGGTCTGCATCTGAGCGAGAACCGGCGCGGCCGGATCTTGTTCGAACTGGCCTTTGCCGACCCCGAGCCGAGCGACAGCCTGTTCGTCGGCATCGGACTTGTCATCGGGCAGGCGAGCGGCGACCGCATTCCGGTGATTGCCGGCCTGCCGCAACCGCGCGACGAGGACCAGCTGAAGGCGTTGGGCGCGGCGGCGGCAACGACGGGTGCTGTGGCGCTGTTCCATGCGGTCGGCATCACGCCGGAAGCGATGACGCTCGACGAGGCGTTCCAGGGTCATGCGCCTGACGAGACGATCCGCATCAGCCGCGCCGACATCGATCATGCGCTGGCCAGGCTATCGACCGTGCCCGATGGCGCGCCGCTGGCGGCCGTGTCGCTCGGCACGCCGCATTTTTCGCATGAGGAATGGATGCGACTGTTGCCGTTGCTGCGCGAGGCAGCACCGGGTAGGCGCATTCCGATCTATGTCAACACCGGCCGCGCGACGCTGACGCGATTGCAGGAGGAGGGCGCGCTGGCCGGTATGGAGGCGTTCGGCCTGATCCCGGTCGCCGATACCTGCACCTATGTCACATCGATCCTGGAACGCCTCGATGGCGTGGTGATGACCAATTCCGGCAAATGGGCGCACTACGCACCCGGCAATATCGGTGTGTCCGTCGCCTTCGCCGAGATGCGGGATTGCATCCGCTCTGCTGCGGCCGGGCATGTTGTGCGGAGCGCGTCATGACGCGACCGGTGGAACGAACCGGCACTTTCCAGCTGGCCGGTGACGCTGAGGGTCAGGCGCTGGTGTTTTCGCAACCGCTCAGCTTCTGGGGCGGTATCGATGCCGAGACCGGCGAGATAACAGACCATTCGCACCCCGGCCTCGGCCGAAATGTCGCTGGCAGGATTTTGGTCATGCCGAGCGGGCGCGGCTCGTCGTCTTCATCCTCGGTCCTGGCCGAGGCGATCCGCAGGGGCACGGCGCCGGCCGGTATTCTTCTGGAGCGGCCGGACCCGATCCTGGCGGTCGGTGCCATCGTTGCCGAATTTCTTTATGACATCCGCATGCCGCTGGTGGTGTGCGATATTTCGAACCTTGTCTCCGGTGATCAAATTGATATCGGCATCGGCAAAGACCGCGGGCCGATCATCAGAGTTCACCCCGCCATCAATCCGGCAGAGCCACGCCGCCAATAGGCCGCCGCCAGCGTTTGATCGCGACCAAGCCCCAGCGTGTCGCGCCAACATTCGCGCACGATCTTGGCGGCAGCGGCTTCCGCCGCGAACCAGCCGAAGGCCGAACCGTCCTGCGGCCACGCCACCGAGCGGACAGCCTCGGCCAGCAGTCTGTCCTCGCCCGCCGCCACGCCATCCCGTGTCAGCCAATGAACCTCGATGCCCGTGCCATTGTTGATCGCTTGTCTTTCACCATCATTGGCGATCTCGACGAAGGCGACGCCTTTTGTCCCGGCCGGTAGCGTCTCCAGCAGCCGAGCCAGCGCCGGCAAGCCGGTTTCGTCGGCGCCCATGACGTACCATTCTGCCTGCCGCACCGGACGGCCGACCGGGCCCATGATGCCAACCTTCATGCTGGGCGCGGCCTGCATGGCCCAGGCGGAGCCGACGCTCTCGCCGGGATGGATCAGGAAGTCGACATCGATGATGCCCTTTTCCACGTCGAGCGCGCGGATGGTGTAGACGCGCGCCACTGGGCGCCGGTCGTCGGTGGGCCAGACCGGTAAGCCATTGCCGCCCAGCACCGGCCACAGCGGATCGGGGACGTCCCTGGTCGGAAACAGCATGCGGATATGCATGCCGCCGAACTTGGCGAAGCGCGAGAGGTTCTCGCCGGTCAGACGAATGCGGCGCATATTCGGAGTGAGGTCGCGAACATCGGTCACCACCATCTCGCGGAACTGGGCGAGGCTGGTTTCGCCTGAGAGATCGCCGGTCCAGACGATCTCGGGGTTTTCCTCCTTGGCGTAGACCTGTACGGCTGTGGCGAGCAGGTCCTTGATACGGGCGAGCCCGTCGCGGTCGGCAGCATTGGCCCGCATCACCAGCCGCTCCATGTCGAACGAGGCGCCGCCGAAGGCAAAGCGGAAATCGATGCGCTGTCCCTGATGCGAAGCATCGGCCTCGAAGCTCCGCAGCCTGTCGGAGATGCTGTCCATGTAGTCCGGCAGACGCCGCAGGTTGAGCCGTGCCTCGCAGGCCAGTTCACGCACCGATGCTTCGTTCATTGTCAGCCTCCGATCCTGCCGGTGAGGCCCACCTTGAAGGTGCGGCCCTTGCCCTGTTCTGTTGCCGCCGAGGTCGACCATGCGCTTTGCGGATCGGTGTAGGCGGTGTTGAAGATGTTATCGACGCCGAAATCGAGCTTGAGGTTGTCGTTGACGCGCCAGTTGGCGAAGACATTGACCAGATCGAAACCGTCATCGACGACCGGCACGGCGTTGGGATTGGTGCGGCTGGTGCGGGTGATCTTGCCGACGCTGAGATATTGCGCGCCGACGGTGAGCTGGTCCTCCAGCATGCGGAAGCCGATCGTGGCCGAGAAGCGGTCGAGCGGCGTGTTGTTCAACGCCTGGCCGGAATAGACGCCGCTGACGACCTTGGCGTCGATCAGCGCGCCGGAGAGGTTCACGAAACCCCAGCCATAATCATAAACCATCTCGGCCTCTACGCCCTTCAGGCGTGCGTCGCCGATGTTGATTGCCGTGCGCGGCAGCACGGTGAGGTCGACGTCGATGTAATCCTCGACGTCAGTGTGGAAAACGTTGACCTTGGCGCGCAGCCGATCACCCGCCGTCAGCACATCGTCATATTTCACGTTGACGCCGGCCTCCCAGTTCTTTGCCGTCTCGGGCTGCAGCAGAAGATTGGGCCGATATGTATCACCGCCGCCATGCGCGCCGCCGCCACGGAAGACATCCTGCAGACCCGGCGCCCGGTAGCCTTCGGAATAGGTGCCATAGAGCTGGAAGCCATCGAATGGCGTGACGCCGACGGTGAGGCGCGGCGACCAACGATCGCCGGAGATCGAGGCTTCCTGCGGTGACGGGATGCGCGTCTCGCCATCGAGCTGGTAGCCGTCATAGCGCATCGCCGCGATGACCTGCAGCCAATCCCCGTAATCGCCCTGCCACTGCAGGAAGCCGCCATAACCCTGCTGTTGGCCAGCGCCGAAATGCGCCGCTTCCGAGGAGGCCTCGAGATAGTAGTAGTCGAGTCCGTAGGTCAGCGTATGTGCTAGTCCCCAGACGTCGAAACGCGAGGAGTTCTTCACATTGAAACCTGTCGTGGCCACGTCGTAGAAGCGGAAATTGCCGATCGCCGAGGTCGGCCAGACCTGCGTCTGCTCGGCGCGGGTGCGGTTGTGATAGGCATTGGCGCTGAAGTCGATCAGCGCGTTGTCGTCGGGCTTCCAGGTGTAAGCGGCGGTGTAGGTCTGGTTGGTGGTGTCGGTGTCATAGCGGCTCAGGGTCGGCGAGGTCGAGCCGCTCGATCCGGTGATCTGGTCGTTGTAGCGCTGCAGGATGGCGCCGAGCTTCAGCTCATGGCCATCGGCCGGCCGCAACGTCGCCTTCAGATAGCCGCTGGTCACCCGCTCGCCGGTCCATGGCACGGTGTCGCCATTGCCATCGGTGTAGCTGTCGCGGTCGCGGTAGATGAGGTTGCCGATGATATCGGCATCGTCGCTGAAGCGGTAGGCACCGGTGGTGCTGGTGGTGAAGCCGTCGCCATTGTCCTCGTAGCCGAGCTTCTCGCTCAGCGCCCAGCGCTCATCCTTCTTGAGGAAATCGCCGGCATCCTTGGTCTCGAAGGAGACGACGCCGCCGATGCCGCCGGAACCATAGGCATTCGAGACCGGACCGCGAATGACGGTGGCTTCCTTGATCAGGTCGGGTTCGACATAGAACGAGCCAGAGCCATGACCGACGCGCCAGTAGTCCTGGCGGGCGCCGTCGAGGGTGACGACGACGCGGCCATATTGCTCCAGGCCGCGGATGTTGATGGCGGTTGCGGGATCGTCGCCATTCATCGAGGCAGCGACGCCCGGTGTGGTGCGGAAGATGTCGGCGGCTGTGTCGGGCTGGATGCGGTCGAGTTCGTCCTGATCGACGGCGCTGATGGCGGCCATCGATTCGATCACCGCCGTTTTGATCATCGTTGCCGAGATGGTGATCACGTCGAGCATCGTCGCCGGCTGGTTCTGCGCGACACTGGCCGGCGCCAGGCGGCCGGTCTTGGCGGCGGCCTTTTTCTCCCGGTCCTGTTCCTGCGCGCTGGCAAGAGGCACGGCGCAGAGGCCGAGCACGAAGGCGAGCGCCGTGCTCGCCATCGATGTCGTGTTTGTTGTCGTTGTCATGCAGCCCCCAAGCAAAAGCAAAACTGCTGGCGGTGGCTGAGCGGCCTTGGCTGGCATTATTGAAAATCCCTCAACCAGTCAGGTCAGGGCATGGGTCACATATTTAAACATGATGACATAAGTCAACTTTAAATTTATAGCCGACCATCCTCGAGAAGCATCTGGCACGGGAACAGCGGCATGGTTGGCAGTTTAGGCGAAGGCAAGACGACCCACTGGTCGCAACCGGGCAGGATCGCGGCGGTGCTGCTTCTGGCACTGGCGGTGCTGGCGCCTTCCTGCGGCTTCAAGGCGCTGGCCGCCGAGACCGTTGTCGATGCGCTGGGACGAACCGTCGTGCCGGGCGCGGCGACCCGGATCGTGACGCTCGGTTCCGACGTCACCGAGATCGTCCACGCGCTGGGCGCCGGCGGGCGAATCGTCGCTATTGATCGCGGCAGCAAATATCCGCCTGAAGTCGCGCAAAAACCCAATGTCGGCTACCGCCGCCAGCTTTCGGTCGAGGGGCTGGCCAGCCTGCGACCCGACCTGATCCTGGCCGCAGAAGACAGCGGGCCTCCTGAAGCGGTCGAGGTGCTGAAGTCGCTGGCAATTCCGATCGTCTTGGTCCCGCAGGACAACAGCCCGCAAGGCATCGAGCACAAGATCACGTTGATCGCCGCCAGCCTTGGGCTCGAGGACAAGGGCAAGGCGGTTTCCGCCGAGGTGCTCACCGCCTTTCAGGCTGCCGCGGATCTGGCGTCGCAAATTCCGCCGGAGCGGCGCAAGAAGGTGGTGTTCTTCCATGGCCTGGTACGTCTGAGCGCTGCCGGCGCGGGTACTTCTGCCGACGCCATCATCCGCTATGCCGGCGGCCTCAACCCTATGGACATCGTACAGGGCTACAAGGCGGCGTCGGAGGAAAAACTGATCGAGATGGCGCCTGACGTCATCCTGATGATGGGCGACGGCAAGGGCGGGCCGTCGGCCGAGCTGGTGTTCGGCAACCGCGCGCTGGCGGCAACGCCGGCGGCAGCCAAGAAGGCGCTGGTCGTGCTCGACGGCGCCTACATGATCGGCTTCGGCCCGCGCACATCGGATGCGATCCGCGACCTGGCGAAAGCGCTCTATCCGGAAGGGGAATGACGTCGCGAAAATCGCAAGACGGTTCGGCTGGGCAGTACAATTTCGTCGCCGAACCCCGTTGCGCTTCATAAATGCTGTCCGTCCGGATTTCTCCGGATCGGCTTCCGCCCGAACAAACTTGGCGGCTCGGCCTGAAACATTGGCACGATATTCTAAGCCGCGCGGTTGACCGTGAATGCGCTCTCCAGCCTATAATTATACTAAATTCATAGACTAACTGCGAGCGCTCGGAGCGCTCGCATCTTGGCCTGTGAAAATGGTTGCACAAGGGAGCGCATCGA
>NZ_RZRA01000540.1:0-3888 GCF_003998945.1 Mesorhizobium sp. M7A.F.Ca.CA.003.01.2.1
TCCTCCATCGTCACCGACTGGGGATCCTTGCCCTTGGGCAGCGTAGCATTGACCTTGCCGAAATTCACGTAAGGCCCGTATTTGCCGTCGCGCACGACGATCTTGCCGCCGCCATCGGGGTGGTCGCCGAGCTCCTTGAGCGCAGCGGCCGTGCCGCCATTGCGGCCACCCTTGCCCTTCAGCTGCTTCTCGGCGATCACCGACACGGCGCGGTTGAGGCCGATCGAGAACACGTCCTCGATGCTTTCGAGATTGGCATAGGTGCCGTCATGCAGCACGAACGGACCGTAACGGCCGAGCCCGGCCGAGATCATCTTGGCCGTTTCCGGATGCTGGCCGACATCGCGCGGCAGCGACAGCAGCGCCAGCGCCTTTTCGTGGTCGATCGACTCTGCCGTCCAGCCCTTGGGCAGGCTGGAGCGCTTGGCTTCCTTGCCGTCGCCGCGTTGCAGATAGGGGCCGAAGCGGCCGCTGCGCAGCGCGATTTCCTCTGACGTATAGGGGTCCTTGCCGATGACCTTGGTGCCGTCTTCGCCGCCGCCATTCTCGCCATTGGAGTTGGCGGCATCGCCGAGCTGGCGGGTGAAGGAGCATTCGGGATAGTTGGAGCAGCCGACAAAGGCGCCGAACTTGCCGAGCTTCAGCGACAGATTGCCGGTGCCGCATTTCGGGCAGATGCGTGGATTCGAACCGTCTTCGCGCGCGGGGAACACCAGCGGCGCCAGCTCTTCATTGAGCGCATCCAGCACGTCGGTGACGCGCAGTTCCTTGATGTCGGCGACGGCGCCGGAAAAATCCTTCCAGAAATCGCGCAGCACGTCCTTCCAGGCGAGCTTGCCGTCCGAAATCTCGTCGAGCTTTTCCTCGAGGGACGCGGTGAAGTCGTACTCGACATAGCGCTTGAAGAAGCTTTCGAGGAAAGCCGACAGCAGCCGGCCCTTGGCCTGCGGCACCAGCCGGCGCTTGTCGATGGTGACATAGTCGCGGTCCTCGAGCGTCTTCAGGATCGCCGTATAGGTAGAAGGCCGGCCGATGCCGAGCTCTTCCAGCTTCTTGATCAGCGACGCTTCGGAGTAACGCGGCGGCGGCTCGGTGGTGTGCTGGGTGGCGTTGATCGCCTGGCGGGCAAGCTGCTCGCCGGCACGGATCTCGGGCAGGCGACGATTTTCCTCGTCTTCCGCATCGTCGTCCTTCTGGTCGGTGTATGCGGCGATGAAACCGTCGAACCGAACGACCGAACCGATGGCACGCAGCTCCGCGGTGCGCGATCCATTGACCGCCTCGATCTCGGCGGTGGTGCGCTCGATTTCGGCCGGCTGCATCTGGCTGGCGATGGCGCGCTTCCAGATCAGCTCATAGAGCCGCATCTGGTCGGAATCGAGATATTGCCTGACCGATGCCGGGGTACGCATGAAATCCGTCGGGCGGATCGCTTCGTGCGCTTCCTGGGCGTTCTTGGCTTTGGCCGTATATTGGCGCGGCTTTTCCGGCAGGTATTTCGGACCGAATTCCTTGGCAATGGCATCGCGTGCGGCGTCGATCGCCTCGGGTGCCATCTGCACGCCGTCGGTTCGCATATAGGTGATCAGACCGGTGGTCTCGCCGCCGATCTCCATGCCTTCATAGAGGCGTTGCGCCACCTGCATGGTGCGGCTGGCCGAGAAGCCGAGACCCGACGAGGCGGCCTGCTGCAGCGTCGAGGTGGTGAAGGGCGGGCCGGGATTGCGCTTGGTCGGCTTGGCTTCCACCGACACCGCCTTGAAGGTCGCGCCTTCGAGCATCGACTTGATGTCGTCGGCCTGCGCCTTGTTGGAAATGTCGAGCTTTTGCAGCTTCTTGCGATCGAAGGCGGTCAGCCGCGCTTCGAAATTCTCGTTGCGCGGCGTGCCCAGCAGTGCAGCGATCTGCCAGTATTCCTCGCGGATGAAGCGCTCGATCTCGGATTCGCGGTCGCAGACGAGACGCAGCGCAACCGACTGGACGCGTCCGGCCGAACGGGCGCCCGGCAGTTTGCGCCACAGCACCGGCGACAGCGTGAAGCCGACGAGATAATCCAGCGCCCGGCGGGCGAGATAGGCATCGACCAGCGGCGCATCGATCTGGCGCGGATTGGCCATCGCTTCCAGCACCGACGATTTGGTGATGGCGTTGAAGACGACGCGGCTGACCGGCTTGTCCTTCAGCGCGCGCTTCTGCTTCAGAACTTCCAGCACATGCCAGGAAATCGCTTCGCCTTCGCGATCCGGATCGGTGGCGAGGATCAGGCCGTCGGCGTCCTTGACCGCCTTGGCGATGTCGGCGAGGCGCTTGCCGGAGGCGGTGTCGACCGCCCAGGACATGGCGAAATCCTCATCCGGACGCACCGAGCCATCCTTGGCCGGCAAGTCCCTGATATGGCCGAACGAGGCCAGAACCTTGTAGTTCTTGCCGAGGTATTTGTTGATTGTCTTCGCCTTGGCCGGCGATTCGACGACGACGACGTCCATGAGGTCTCATATCAGCTGTGGTGCGGCAGAAGAATTCCGCTGCGCGCGACGAAATCTCGTTCTATTTGTCGCTCACATGGCCGCGCTTTTGCATCCGGTCAAGGGGAAGCGCCCAAATTGCGGGCCGGTCCGCAGCAATACACTCTTAGAGTGTATGGAGAAAATCACAGAATTTGGGAAAGGCAGATGGTGGGTCTGAGTCAGCGGAAACGACCCGATTCATTTTTCCGCCGAGTCGTTGAAATGCTGCCCAAACCAGGACGGGCGACATTATAACGGGCTGTTCGATGCCGGCCGCCGGATGGCATGGAGATGCCCGGCGACCAGCCCTTGTCCCGCCAGCAGCGGGAATGGCGTGCTTAGTCGGCCTTGACGATATGCCAGACTTCGCCGACGCCGTCGCCGGTCACATCGCCGGGCTTCTTGTCCTTTATGAAGGTGTAGACCGGCTTGCCGTCATAGGCCCACATCTTGGTGCCGTCGGTGCGGTCGACGACGCTCCACTCGTCATCCGCCTTGGCGCCGGCTTCGGCTTTCAGCGGCGGCCAGTTGGTGGCGCATTTGTCGTAGCAGTTGCTCTTGCCCTTCTCGTCCTTGTCATAGGTGTAAAGCGTCATGCCATTGGCGTCGGTGTAGATCTTGGCGCCATTGACCTCGGCTTCCTTCCACGCGTCGGCAGCGAAGGATGCGGCGGTGCTGAGCAGAAGCGCTGCCAGTCCTGCGGTTATGGTTTTCATGGAAATCTCCTGACTGATATCTGGAGACGCGCGGGAAATCGCGGCCTCACAGCATCAACGCCTGCGGGCTGTCGTTTCTTCCTGGCAAGTGCGTCGGGCAATGGATGATCTTGCCAACACAATGGTGATTGGTGGACAAGGCTGCGCGTCGCTATATCGGCGTCACGACATTGGAGTTCTTGGAAATGGCATTGGACATCGGCTATGTCAGCGCGGTCGGGGCTGGGGCGATTTCGTTCCTGTCGCCTTGCGTGCTGCCGCTGGTGCCGCCTTATCTCTGTTATATGGCCGGCGTCTCGGTCGACGATTTCCGTGGCAATGCGGGTGCGACAGCGCGTGAAGGCGCACGCGGCGCGCTGATCTATTCTTCGATCGCCTTCGTGCTCGGCTTCTCGACCGTCTTTGTCGCGCTCGGCGCCGGCGCCTCGACCATCGGCCGGCTGCTGCGCGTCTGGCAGGAGCCGCTGGCCATGGGCGCAGGCGTGCTGATCATCCTCATGGGCCTGAATTTCCTCGGCGTCCTGCGCATTCCGCTGCTGTCACGCGAGGCACGCTTCCAGTCGCAAGGGAAGCCGGCAAGTGCAATCGCGGCCTATGTCATGGGGCTGGCTTTCGCCTTCGGCTGGACGCCGTGCATCGGCCCGGTTCTGGGACCGATCCTGACG
>NZ_RZRA01000541.1:0-3884 GCF_003998945.1 Mesorhizobium sp. M7A.F.Ca.CA.003.01.2.1
TTGTTGATCAGCGCATCGAGCCCGCCGAGTTTTTTCTCGACCGCCTCGAACAGACGGTCGACGTCCTCGTCGCGCGAGACGTCGGCCTTGACCGCCGCGACCAGGTCGATCTTGCTGGGAGCAGCGGCCAGCGCCTCGTCGGAAACGTCGCAGACGACGATGCGGGCGCCGAGGCGTGACAGCGTGTCGGCAATGGCAAAACCGATGCCCCCTGCGCCCGCCGTCACCAGCACGCGCTGGCCTTTCAGCCCGGTCAAAAATTCGTCCGCCGATGCCGGCGCCCTTGTGCTCATGGTCATGTCCTTCTCATTGCAGCCGCCGTTCGCGCAGCGCCATGACGGCGCCCAGAACGACCAGTCCGTAAAGAATTGCCCTCGTGGCATAGGGAAGCGTGGTGCCGGCGAGCAGCATCTGCAGTGCCGTCAGCAACAACACGCCGCCGAGCATGCCGAGATAGTGGCCGCGCCCGCCGGTGATCAGCGCGCCGCCGACCACCACCACGGCGATCGACGGCAATAGATAGTCGTCGCCCATGCCGAGGCTCGCCTGACCCGAAAAGCCGGTCAGCATGACGCCGACAACAGCCGCGCAGACGGCCGAAAGCATGTAGACCAGGATCAGCGTGCGCTCGACGCCGATGCCCGACAAGCGCGCCGCGCGCAGCCCGTTGCCGATGCCGTAGACGCGCCTTCCGAACGGGGTGCGGCCAAGCAGGAGTACCGCTGCGACGACAAAGACGACCATCAGCAGCACGATTGGAGTCAGCAGGCCGGCGAGCTTGGCCGTCATGACCCAGCGCAGCATCGGCGAGGAAAACCCGGCCGGCGTTCCCTGCGAATAGAGCAGCGCACAGCCTTGCAGAATGCCGTTGGTGGCGAGCGTCATGACGATCGGCGAGATGCCGAGATAGACGATGCCGAAACCATTGGCGAAGCCGATGGCGCAGGCCATCACCAGGACGACCGGCAAGGCGTAGACAAGGGCGGCGTCGGAGCCGTTGACCATGCCCGCCAGGATGATGCCGGAGATGCCGATCGTCCACGGCACGGAGAGATCGAGGCCTCCGGTCAGGATGACGGTTCCCTGTCCGAGCGCCAGGACGGCTAGGAAGGAGGATAGCACCAGCAGCGAATTCCAATAGCCCGGATTGAGGATGGCGCGGCCGAGCCAGATCTGGGTGACAAGCACGATGAGCAGCAGGCAGACATAGGCCGGCAGCGCATAGCGCAGCGTTTCCGCATTGCGCAGATGGAAGGCAGGGCGCGGCGATGCCGGACTGCGCTGGGCATGGGCTGGCTCGGCGATCTTGAGACGCCGGTCCACGCGCTCGAGTTGCGAGGGCAATATGCCGGCGCGCCAGGCGGCGAGCCGGGCACGCGCGGCGCGCAGTTGCACGGCAAGCACCGATGCATGCGAGATCGAGCCGGCAAGTGCCGCCAGTACCAGAATGGTGCCTTCGGCGATGGTCGCATAATAGGCCGATACGTTGAGCACCAGCAGGATGTTCACCACGATCATCAGGATAAAGGCGCCGAAGACAGAGCCCACCGGGCCGCCCTGCCCGCCACCGAGGCGCGTGCCGCCGACGACGACCGCCGCGAACATCGACAAGAGCAGCGGATTGCCGACCAGCGGATCGCCGCTGCCGGTCTGGGCGCTGATGAACACGCCGGCAAGGCCATAGCAGCCGCCGGCGATGACATAGACGGCAAAGCGCACCAGAACGACATTGATGCCGACGGAAGCGGCCGACTCCGGATCGCTGCCAAGCGCGTAGAGTGCTGTGCCGAAGCGGGTTCCCTTCAGCCAGAACCAGGCGAGCAGGACGACACCGATCACCACCAGCGGCATCGGCAGCCAGCCGGCGATCGCGTCGCCGAGATAGAAGGTGCCGAGATCGGGCGACACGAAGCCGCCGGGCTTGTCCATCACCAGCAGCGTGACACCTTGCAGGATGAACATGGTGGACAGCGTCACCACGATCGGCTGCATGCGCAGCACCGCGATGAAGAAGCCGTTGAAGGCGCCCACCGCCATGCCGACGCCGATGCCGACGGTGGTCCACAGGAGGATGCTTGCGCCTGGCGCCATCGGATCCATGCTCGATGCCAGCACGGCATTGACCAGCGATATCACCGCGCCGGCGGACAGGTCGAAGCCGCCCGACAGGATCACGATCGTCTGGCCGATCGCCGCGAGCGCCGAGGTGGCGCCGCCGCTCGACAGGAACGACACATCGAAATAGGTCAGCGGCCCAGCGCTGATCCAGTCGACGACGAAGAGCAGGATCGCCAGGACGGCCGCGGCGATCAGCGCGCCGCGATTGCGCACCAGCGCACGGCGCAGTCCGAAGCCGCCGGGAACAGGGGATGAGGCTGCTGCGCTGCTCATGCGGCGGCTTCCCCGGCATGGCCGAGCGCCGGGCGCATGATGGCCGGTTCGGTGATAGCGTCGCCTTCGAGTTCGGCGGCGATGCGCCCGTCATAGAGGACCAGCACCCTGTCGCATTGGTGAACGAGTTCGGGGATCTCCGTCGAGTGCAGCAGGATCGAACCGCCCGAAGCCACGTAGTTTCGCATCATCACATAAAGCTCGTGCTTGGTGCCAACGTCGATGCCTCGGGTGGGATCGAACAACAGCAGGATGCGGCTCTGCGCCACCAGCCACTTGGCGATGGCGATCTTCTGCTGGTTGCCGCCGGAAAACGCACCGGCCCGCGTCCACAGCGCGCGGCGGTCGACCTCGACAGTGGCGAATGCCGCCTCGACGGAGCGGGTCTCGGCTTGCGCGTCGACAAGGCCTAGCCGTGTGAAGCGCGATATCACCGGCAGCGTGGCGTTCTGGCTGCCCGACAATTTCAGGAACAGGCCTTCGGATTTGCGGTCTTCCGGCACCAGGCCGATGGCCATGTTGGGGCGCAAGGCATCGGCCGGCGAACCGAGCCAGACCTTGCGGCCGTCGACGAGGATGTGGCCGCGCTCGATCTCGGCCATGCCAAAGCAGGCCAGGAACAGGTCCTGCTGGCCCATGCCTTGCAACCCGGCGACGCCGAGGATTTCGCCCTTGCGCAGATCGAAGCCGGCGCCGTCGAGCTTGCGTCCGACCTTGAGGTCGCGCACGCCCAGAACCGGCGGACCGAAGGCCTGGGCGCTGTCCGGCTTGGGCGGAAAGGTCTGCTCGATGCTGCGGCCGATGATCTTTTCGATGACGTCGGCATCCGAGACATCGGCGACCGGCGCGGTGACGATGTGGCGGCCGTTTCTCAGGATCGTCAGCGTGTCGCAAAAAGCGCGGACCTCGCGCATGCGGTGGGTGATGAAGACGATGGTGGTACCCGCCGTCTTCAGCCTGGCGATGATGTCGCCCAGCCAGTCGACGTCGCGTCCGGCGAGCGTCGAGGTCGGTTCGTCGAGCAAAAGGATGCGCGGCTTGCGGTAGACGGCGCGCGCGATCTCGATCTTCTGGCGCACCGAAAGCTCGAGCTCGCTCACCTCGGCATCGAGATCGACGGAAAAACCGAGATCTTCGATATGGCGGCGGACGGCCTTGCGGGCGGCACCGCGGCGGATCAGGCCGGAGATGCCGACGGGGGCGTAAGGCAGCAGCATGTTGTCGAGCACGGAGAGATCGCGCACCAGGGTCATCTCCTGGAATGCTGTCTGCATGCCGAGCGCATGTGCTGCGCGCGGTGCGCCGTAAGCGATCTCCTTGCCGAAGACACGGACATGGCCTTGGCTCGGCCGGACCAGCCCGGACAGCAGCTTCACCAGTGTCGACTTGCCGGCTCCGTTTTCACCGAGCAGGGCATGGACGCTGCCGGGCGCGATCGCAAACGACACGCCGTCCAGCGCGACGGTCGGGCCGAACGCCTTGCTGATGCCGTC
>NZ_RZRA01000542.1:0-3878 GCF_003998945.1 Mesorhizobium sp. M7A.F.Ca.CA.003.01.2.1
CTCATCACGTCATCCGGTTGACCGCGACAGATACAAGCCCGCCCACATAACGACAAATCCAGCAAGAACGATCAGCAGCAACCAGTTCATACGCCGACGCATGCTCTGCGTTTCCGCGTCCCGCGCGACGTCCATGTTGGTGATGGTGTGGAACATCATCGCCTTGCGCGGAAAGCCGCTGCGGTTGGTCAGGTCAGGCGAGCGCGCCTCTATGCGATAGCTCAGCCGGATCGCCTGGATGAAGACCGCCAGTATGGCGAGTGCCCAGACACCGGCCAGCAGATAGACCCCCGTCATGCCCTTACCTCTCGTATTTCTCGACCTTCTGTTCGATGGCACCGAAGATCGAATGCCCAGCCTTGTCCTTCATCTCGATGCGCACCGTGTCGCCGAAGCGCAGGAATGGCGTTTTGGGTTCGCCTGACACAATGGTCTCGATCATGCGCAGTTCGGCGATGCAGGAATAGCCGGCGCCGCCGGCCGAGACAGGCTTGCCCGGCCCGCCGTCGAGCTTGTTGGAGACGGTGCCGGAACCGATGATCGTGCCGGCGGCCAATGGCCGTGTCCTTGCTGCATGAACGATCAGCGCCGGAAAGTCGAAGGTCATGTCGATACCGGCATTGGCGCGGCCGAACGGCTTGCCGTTGAGATCGGCAAGCAGCGGCAGGCTGACCTTGCCGCCGTCCCAGGCATCACCCAGTTCGTCCGGCGTCACAGCGACCGGCGAAAACGCCGAGGACGGCTTTGATTGGAAAAAACCGAAACCTTTGGCCAGTTCCGGTCCGGTGAGCGCGCGCAACGTAACGTCGTTGACCAGCATGACCAGTCGGATCGCTGCCTTTGCTTCTTCGAGGCTTGCACCCATCGGCACGTCGTCGACGATGACAGCGACCTCGCCCTCCATGTCGATGCCGAAGGCTTCGTCAGCCGTGCGGATCGGATCACGTGGCGGAATGAAAGAATCCGAGCCGCCCTGGTAGATCAGCGGGTCGGTCCAGAAGCTCGCCGGCATCTCGGCGCCGCGCGCTTTGCGCACCAGCTCGACATGGTTCACGTAAGCCGAGCCATCGGCCCATTGATAGGCACGCGGCAGCGGCGAATGGGCGTCATGTTCGTGGAAGCGCTCCGCCGGCATCGCATTGTTCTCAAGCGATTCCGCTATTGTCGCGAGATGCGGGGCGATGCGCCGCCAGTCGTCGAGCGCCGCCTGCAGCGTGCGAACCAGGAACGAGGCGTCGGTGAAGCGTGTCAGGTCGCGCGAGACGACGACGAGTTTCCCGTCGCGCGTCCCGTCCTTCAATGTGGCAAGCTTCATGCGGTTTCCTCTCCTGCTGCAGCTTTGGCGCTGCTTAAGCCCACAACAAGACCGTCGCGGGCGATCGTCAAGTCGCCGTTCCAAGTTTTCCTGACGGCGGCAGTCCAGTCGGCCTCGCCTATCAAAGAATCGTCGGCCGGAATGAGGTGGTTGAGCACCAATCTCTTCACGCCGGCATCGCTTGCGATGCTGCCGGCCTCTTCGGCAAAGCTGTGGCTGGCGAGCAGATGCTCTCTGAGCCGCGCACCATTGCCGGTCCTGGCCACCAGTCGCTCGATGCCTTCTTCCAGCATGGCTTCGTGGACGAGGATGTCGGCGCCTCGGGCAAAATCGGCGAGCGGCGGATAAAAGGCCGTGTCGCCGGAGAACACCACGCTTTTGGCGCCATGCTCGAAGCGAAGCGCAAAACAATCGGTCACCGGCGGATGCTCGACGCGCAGCGCCGAAACCGTCAAGCCGCCCTGCGCGACCACCTGGCCTTCGCCGAATTCGCTGATCGACACCAGATCGCGAATATCCGGCCGGCCTTCGTCAACGATGCGGATCTCGATGTCGAACTCCATCGCCTGGCAAAAGCGCCGCCAGTAATGACCGGTGCCGGGCGGACCGAACACGCCGACGGGCGTCGCGAGGCCCGCCGTCCAGGCGGTGTGGATCAGCGGCCCCAGTTCAAGCACATGGTCGGAGTGCAGATGCGTGATGAAGATCAGGTCGAGCGACTTCAGGCTGATGCCGGCATCGACCAGACCACGCGTCACGCCAAGGCCGCAGTCGACGACGATGCTGCGGCCGCCGATCTGCAGCAGCGACGAACTCGGCCATGGACCACCCGGCCGCAATGCCGGGCCACCCTTCGAGCCCAAAAGCACCAGCCGATCCGGCATTGGCTCGGTGATCAAGACCAGTCGCCCTCGGGCGTGCCGTTGAAACGCTTCTTCAGGTCGGCCCAGCAGTCGATGTAGTTGTCCTGCCGGGTTTCGAGCTCGGCGCCGTAGCGGGTCAGCATCTGCGGAAATCGGGTCTCGAACATGAAGGCCATGGTGTTGTCGAGCTTGACCGGTTTCAGCTCCGCGCGCGAGGCCTTTTCAAAGCCAGGCGCATCCGGCCCATGGGCCAGCATCAGATTGTGCAGGCTGATGCCGCCAGGCACGAAACCTTCTTCCTTGGCGTCGTACTGGCCGTGGATCAGGCCCATGAACTCGCTCATGATGTTGCGGTGGTACCAGGGCGGCCGGAAGGTATCTTCGGCCACCAGCCAGCGCGGCGGGAAGATGACGAAGTCGATGTTGGCCGTGCCCTCCTCGCCGCTTGGTGCCGTTAACACGGTGAAGATCGACGGATCGGGATGGTCGAACAAAAGCGCTCCGACCGGTGAAAAGGTCGCCAGATCATATTTGTAGGGCGCATAGTTGCCGTGCCAGGCAACGACATCGAGCGGCGAATGGCCGATCTCGGTGACATGGAAATTGCCGCACCATTTCACGATCAGCCGGCACGGCGTTTCCTTCTCCTCGAACCAGGCGCAAGGCGTCTTGAAATCGCGTGGGTTGGCCAGGCAATTGGCGCCGATCGGGCCGCGATCGGGCAGCGTCAACTTGGCGCCGTAGTTCTCGCAGACGTAGCCGCGCACTTCGGCGTCGACCAGCTCGACCTTGAAGACCAGACCGCGTGGCAGCACGGCGATCTCGCCGGGCCGCAGCTCAATGACGCCCATCTCGGTGACGAAGCGCAATGCGCCGACTTGCGGCACGACCAGCAACTCGCCGTCGGCATTGAAAAAATGATCGTCCGCCATCGAGGTGTTGGCGACATAGACATGCGCCGCCATGCCGGTCTGCCCGAGCACGTCGCCAGCGGTTGTGATGCTGCGCATACCGGCGATGAAATCGGTCGGCTCCTTCGGCATCGGCACCGGGTTCCAGCGATACTGGCCGAGCGCCAGTTCATGATCGCCGACATTGGGCGCACTCTTCCACAAGGGATAGCTCGCCGCCTTGAAGCGGCCGGTGTGCTTGACGCTCGGCCGGATGCGGTAGAGCCAGGACCGCTCATTGGTGCCGCGCGGCGCGGTGAAGGGCGAGCCTGAAAGCTGCTCGGCATAGAGGCCGTAGGCCGGCCGCTGCGGCGAATTCCGTCCCTGCGGCAACGAGCCGGGCAGCGTCTCGGTCTCAAAATCGTTGCCGAAGCCCGGCATATAGGAAAAGGCCATTGCTTCCTCCCGGAATGGATCTCAATTGACCAAACTGGTTTCATTTGTAACCATCGAAAATGTAACCATCAATGGCGGCTTTGAAAAATGGCGATCAGGAGCGAAGCGTCCGACGCGGCTGAAATTCTCAATCTGGAAAACTTCCTGCCCTACCGGCTCTACCGGCTTGCCGACGCCGTCAGCCGCGAATTTTCGAGGATATACAAGGACAGCCATGGCCTGACGCGGCCGGAATGGCGCACCCTTTCGGGGCTGGGGCAGCATGGAACGATGACTGCGACCGAACTCGGCGAGCAATCGGCTATGCACAAGACCAAGGTTTCACGCGCCGTGGCTGAACTCGAGCGGCGGCGC
>NZ_RZRA01000543.1:0-3872 GCF_003998945.1 Mesorhizobium sp. M7A.F.Ca.CA.003.01.2.1
GCGAAATCCGCTCCCATCTGGTCTGCAGGATGCGCTCGCCGAGACGGTCGACCTGGCCCGCAAAGTGCTCGCCGTCGCGATAGGCGAAGAACAGCGCGATCATCATGAACAGCAGCGTCAACAGCAGGCCGAAAGCACTGCCGCCTGCGGCCAGCACGCCGCGATAGATGCTGCCGATATTAGCGCCGCTGACCAGCTGGATCAGCTCACCAATGCCGCCGGGATGGCCGAAATTGGTGGTCCACTGTTCGTTCAGCCACTCGCCCACGACAGGCATGGTGGCGATCCAGTGTGGCGTCACCGCGCCGTGGCGGTTGGTCTCGATCGCCCAGGCGACCCATTCGCGGACCTCGTTGATCGCATAGGTGCCGGCGAGCGCGATCGGGATCACCAGGAAGGCGAGGATGAACAGGATGGCGAAGGTCGCGGCGATGGTGCGGTTGCCGCCGACCGCGACAAGCAGGCGGCGGTAGAGCGGCCAGCTGGCGAAAGCGATGACGAGCGCCGCCAGCACCGGAAACAGGAAGCCGTGGAAGAAATAGACGCCGGCGGCAACGATCAGCACCAGCAGCCAGCGTGCCGCCGACAGCGGCGGGATGACGGCTGCCCTGAGCGGCGTCGACAGGCCGAAGAGGCGCTGCTGCCGTTCCGGTTTCTGGATTCTTGCTTCCTTCAAACGCCTGGCTCTCCCAAACACCCCTCCTGTCTATGCACTGATATAGTGCAGCAATCGTGACGATAGTCCAAATGAGATGGTGAAGCTGCCAATCTCCCCCCTCGTGGGGGAGGCCCGGCAGGACAGAGGGGGGTGTGAAGGATCGCGGCCTTGGATTTGGACCGTGAGCCGCAAACCAATCGAGTATCTGTGAACTCGACCGTCGGCGGGACAGCGCCCCCCTCTCCCTGCCGGGCATCTCCCCCACGAGGGGGGATCGGCAGCTTCACTCGCTACCCAAATTTCCCCGTCCTCGGGAATCCCTTCGGCACCATGCGTCCGGCCGAGGCACGGGCGCCGATCCATTCAGCCAGTTCCTCGCGCGACCTTGTGAAGGTGCGGTCGGCTGAATCCTGCCAGGAGAGGCCGCTCTCCAGCGTGAACGGCTTGAGATCGAGAAGGCCGCCATCCTTGTATTTCTGCAGGCGCACGCCCTTGCCGCGGCCCATCTCCGGAATCTCTGCGAGCGCGAACACCAGCATTTTGCGATTCTCGCCGACGATGGCGAGATGGTCGCCGGTGACCGGGATGCAGCGCTTGGCTTCGTCCGGCGCCTTGACGTTCATCACCTGCTTGCCCTTGCGGGTGTTGGCAACGACTTCCTCCTCCGGCACGATAAAACCGTTGGCGTCGTGCGAGGCCAGCAGCAGCTTGCGCTTCGGATCGTGAACGAAGGCGGTGACGATGTCCTGGTCATTGTCCATATCGACGATGATGCGGATCGGCTCGCCATGGCCGCGCCCGCCAGGCAGCCGGTCGGCGCCGATGGTGTAGAACTTGCCCCCGGTGGCGAAGACCAGCACCTTGTCAGTGGTCTGCGCATGGAAGGCGAGCTTGAGGCTGTCGCCCTCTTTGAAGGTCAGCGTCGAGAGATCGGCCAGATGCCCCTTCATCGCCCGCAGCCAGCCCTTTTCCGAGACGACGACGGTGACCGGCTCGCGCTCGATCATGGCATGGGCGATGTCGGTCAGATCATGCTCGGGCGCGTCGGCGAACTGGGTGCGGCGCTTGCCGAGCTCGGTCTCCGGACCGAACTTGTCGCGGATGTTGGTGACTTCCCACTTGATCGTCGCCCACTGCTTCTCGTTTGAAGCAAGCAGTGCCTCGATCTGCTTTTTCTCCGCGCTCAGGCCGTCGAATTCCTTGCGGATCTCGAATTCTTCAAGCTTGCGCAGAGCGCGCAGCCGCATGTTGAGGATGGCTTCGGCCTGGGTGTCGGTGAGCGACCAGCGGGCCATCATGACCTGCTTTGGCTCATCCTCCTCGCGGATGATCCTGATCACCTCGTCGATGTTGAGGTAGGCGATCAGGTAGCCGGCAAGTATCTCCAACCGTCTTTCGATTTCGCCGAGGCGATGTTTCGAGCGGCGGACCAAAACCTCGCGGCGGTGCTCGAGCCACTCCTGCAGCACGCCCTTCAGCGACAGCACGTTGGGCACCTTGCCGCGCGACAGCACATTCATGTTGAGCGGGAAGCGGCTTTCGAGCTCGGTCAGCTTGAACAGCGATTCCATCAGGATGCCGGGGTCGACCGAACGGCTCTTCGGCACCAGCACGACGCGGACGTCCTCGGCGCTTTCGTCCCTGATGTCCTCGAGCAGCGGCAGCTTGCGCGCCATCAGCAGCTCGGCGATCTTCTCGATCAGCCGCGCCTTCTGCACGCCGTACGGGATTTCGGTGACAACGATGCTCCAGGTGCCCCTGCCCTGGTCCTCCTGGAACCACTTCGAGCGCACGCGAAAGCCACCGCGACCGGTTTCGTAGGCTTCGAGGATCGAGGCGCGGCTGTCGACGATGATGCCGCCGGTCGGGAAATCCGGCCCCTGGACAAAGTCCATCAGCTTCGCCACCGGCGCGTCCCGGTTTTCGATCAGGTGAAGTGCGGCATCGCAAAGCTCGGCGGCGTTGTGGGGCGGGATCGATGTCGCCATGCCCACCGCGATGCCGGACGAGCCGTTGGCCAAAAGGTTGGGAAAGGCGCCGGGCAAAACCACCGGCTCCTCGTCTTCTTCATTGTAGGTCGGCCGATAATCGACGGCATCCTCGGTGATGCCGGACAAAAGTTCGGTCGCCACATCGGTCATGCGCGCTTCGGTGTAGCGCATGGCGGCGGCGTTATCACCGTCGATGTTACCGAAATTGCCCTGCCCGTCGACCAGGGGATAACGCATCGAGAAATCCTGCGCCAACCGCACCAGCGCGTCATAGATCGACTGGTCGCCATGCGGGTGGAACTTGCCCATCACCTCGCCGACGATGCGGGCGCATTTGGCAAAGCCCTGATCGGGGTTGAGCCGCAGCAGGCGCATGGCGTGCATGATGCGGCGATGGACCGGCTTCAGTCCGTCGCGCACATCGGGCAGCGCCCGGTGCATGATGGTCGACAGCGCATAGGCCAGATAGCGCTCTTCCAGCGCCTTCTTCAGATCGACCGGCTCGATGTGATCGCCACCGCCATTTTCAGGCGGCAAAAGCCTTTTTCCCATGGGCTCGGACTAGCCGAGCGGGTGATTCGCGGCAAGAGCCCGACGGAGATACCGGCCTTTCTGCAACATGAAACCATACCCCAGCGGATGTCGGCCAACATCAGCCTGTTACATGCGGGCTCTATCGCCAAGCGCGACGATATCCGGCTATCGGCTCTTCATGACAAATTCACCGGTTTGCGCAAAGACGGTGGGATCGGGTTTGCCTTTCACCGCGATTTTTGACCAATGTGCCGGGACACGCCTTTTTCCGGTCCAGTTCGTCACGGAATGGTGATGGCGCAAATAATTGAAAAAACAATTTCAGGACACTCTCAGGGACCTTGCGATGACAATCAAACGCTCAATTCTCAAGAAACTGGCTTTTTCGACCTTCTTGCTCACGCTGCCGCTGAATGCGGCCCTCGCACAGGATACGGCAGTGGCCGACCGGCTGAAGGCAGCGCTTGTCGCACAAGGTGTCGACATCACCTGGACCGGGGTGACCGGCGACAACACCAGCATGGTGCTGCAGGGCGTTGCCATCAAACCGGCGGCGGAGAAGGAAGCGCTTCCCATCGGCGACGTCAAACTCGAAGGCGTGACCGAGGCAAATGGCGGCTATGACATCGCCACCGTATCAACGGCTGCCTTCACACACAGCAAGGACGGCGTCACCCTCGACCTCAGCC
>NZ_RZRA01000544.1:0-3863 GCF_003998945.1 Mesorhizobium sp. M7A.F.Ca.CA.003.01.2.1
ACAGATAGCTGGGAAATGCTTTTCTTACGACGCTCTTTTTGCTCAACCGCACATCATGGACTTTTTCGCGAACTGCTTCACGCTCCCATTCACCGCGTTCAATCAATGCAAATACTTTCGCGCGGTTGGCTTCACCGCCAGGGCCAGGGTGCACGAGTATCTCAAATGCGCTTATCCAAAGCGACAGGGATCGGCCCCAGTCATATATCGTGGCGCCCGCGCTTTGCGGCATTTGCATTGCGGCATTAGCAGCGTTCAGAGAGCGAAATAGCGCAAGTTGTTCCCAGTGTGGCGTTCCGCCGGAAAATCTCTTCCTCCACCAGTCTAGCAAAACTTTTAGTAACGCTTCATCAATGTCCCAATCGCGAATCTGGACGACCGAAAGTCCTGGCGAGGAAAGCCCCCTAAATCCTTTGATCTGATGAAGTGCGCTTACGGCCGGAGTGTTCGCGATGAGGTGCTCGCCATTCCGATCGACCATCCAAGGATAAAGATCGAAAGAGTCAGAGTACATCGGTCGGGAATAATTGCGATGAGTTATGGCCGCAGCGCGTGCAAATGGGATGATGGACGCGGCAACGGCATCTCGAAAACCCGAGACAGCTTCGCTGTTGAGAAACTCGGCGGGCGTATCAGATCTCGCAACGAGCGCTGCGGGCGTAATCCTCACTCCGTGGCTGTTTGTAAACCTTCGGAAGAATGCTTTTAGATTTGGCTGCAGGGCAAAATTATCGGACAGGCGCGCGTCATCGCTGCCGATCATGGAGAATTGTTCTCCCTCAATCGGGTCTGTGACGACGATGTTCGGAAGCGCAGCGAGAATATTCCAACTCATCAAAGAAGCTCATTTCCCGGCATGATTATTTAGCGGTCGGCGCGACGCACATAAGCCTCGGCCGATCTAGGATATCGGTAGTGCGACTCTTTTCATGATCGGCTGATTGGCATCCAACGAAGCCGCAGACAATTGGATTCCGAATGATCTAGCGTTGCGCCGCTGCTCCCCGTCGATTTCTCTCCAACTCAACTCGACCAAAATTGGCGATAACGCTCTCACCCTCTTTATAGACTTTCAGCGCGAGATCTGAAGCATTGCTCAGCGTGTTGAGCGGCACACGTTTGATCGCTCGGCTTTTACGATCAGTAGCCTTCAATAATTTCGCAACGCTATTGGTCGCTAGAACATGTTCTCCACCGCTGTCGATAACCATACTGTGGGCGGCGAGGTTCCGAGCCCGGTTTACTTTTTCAACGCCGTCTGCGTAACGCAGGACTGGCTTCTTCCATTCGTCGTTGGATATCTGCGTGACAAATGCCTTCAGGATTTCAACTTTTCGGGCCGGGTCCAGGGCAGCGACAACCGCGAGTGTCAGCGCCTTCCCGCCAAGAGATAGAGCTGCCACCAAGACGGCATTTAACTGATTGTCTAAGAGTGAAGCCATGAGTACGATTCGGCCCACGACTTCACAGATCTCTTTTTCAGCTTCAGTCTCAGATTTCTTGTCGATCATTTTTCGTCCTCAGATCTGGTGCCGTTGCCGCCGTTGTAATCTCAACGCGATCAGCGCCATAGGCTGCTTGATCTCTGCCTTGGTTCCAGTTGCTGTTCCGGTCGTCTCAAACCGATTGACGTAGTGAATGCGTTAGCCGCAGTCGGTCCTACTGCCGCCAAAATCACAGCTATCCATTTCCAGCGTCCACCTCTATAGGCCTGCCAAGGCGTAGCGAGCACCGCTCTCTCTCGATACCGCATTGCACAATTCCCTCGCTTAGTCACAATGCAGGCATGGTTCGAACCGCACTCGCCGTCCTGGTGATCGATGAAAACCGCATCCGCGCCGCGATCATCGAGGCGGGTTTGCGCGAGGCCGGCCATGAGCGGGTCACCGTCATCCATGATGTGACCGGCATTGCGCGGCGGATCGCCGAGATCGAGCCCGATGTCATCGTCATCGATCTCGAAAACCCGAATCGCGACATGCTGGAAAACATGTTCCAGCTGTCGCGTGCCGTAAAACGGCCGATCGCCATGTTCGTCGACCGCTCCGACCAGGCCTCGATCGAGGCGGCGGTCGATGCCGGCGTTTCGGCCTATGTCGTCGACGGTCTGCGGCAAGAGCGCGTCAAGCCGATCCTCGACATGGCGGTCAGCCGCTTCAACGCCTTTTCGCGCATGGCACGCGAACTGGAAGAGGTTCGCGGCGAGCTCGAGAGCCGCAAGGTGATCGACCGTGCCAAGGGCATCCTGATGAAATCGCGCGGCCTCTCCGAAGAGGCGGCCTACACGCTGCTGCGCAAGACGGCGATGAACCAGAACCGCAAGATCGGCGACATCGCCCAAAGCCTGGTGACTGCCGCGGGGCTGCTGGGACCGGCGGAGGACGAATGAGCATGACTGCCGAGCACCAGATCACCGCCGGCTTCATGCCGCTTTTCGACAGCGCCGTGCTGGTCGCGGCCGGCGAGCTTGGCTTCGCCGCGCAAGAAGGCATCGATCTGAAGCTGCACCGCGAGACATCCTGGGCCAACATCCGCGACCGCATCGCCATCGGCCACTTCCATCTCGCGCATATGCTGGGACCGATGTCGAGGTGCTCAAGCAGGCCTCCTGGGGTGCGACACGCGACAATCTGATGCTCGGCGGCGCGGCCAACGGCATCGACGGCGCTCATATCCTGACACCGCTGCCTTACCTCATGCACACCGGCAAGGTGACGCAGAACAACCAGCCGATGCCGATGGCGATCGTGGCTCGGCTCAACTACGACTGCCAGGGCATTTCGGTCGCCCAGGAATATGCCGGCACCGGTGTCGGCCTCGACGCCTCGAAGCTGAAAGACGCCTTCGCTGCCAAGAAGGCGACCGGCAAGGAAATCAAGGCCGCCATGACCTTCCCGGGCGGTACGCATGATCTGTGGCTGCGCTATTGGCTGGCCGCCGGCGGCATCGATCCCGACAAGGACGTCTCGACCATCGTCGTGCCGCCGCCGCAGATGGTGGCCAACATGAAGGTCGGCAATATGGACGTGTTCTGCGTCGGCGAGCCGTGGAACGAGCAACTCGTCCACCAGGGCGTGGGCTTCACCGCCGCCACGACAGGCGAATTGTGGAAGGGCCATCCCGAAAAGGCGCTCGGCCTGCGCGCCGAATTCATCGAGAAATATCCGAACGCCACCAAGGCGATCCTGATGGCCGTCATGGAAGCCCAGCAATGGTGCGAGGCCACCGAGAACAAGGACGAGATGGCCGCTATCATCGGCAAGCGGCAATGGATGAACGTGCCCGTCGCCGACATCATCGGCCGCCTCAAGGGCGACATCAACTATGGCAATGGCCGCGTCGCCAACGGCACCGATCTCTCCATGAAGTTCTGGAAGGGCGGCGTCTCTTATCCGTTCAAGAGCCATGATGCGTGGTTCCTTGCCGAGAACATCCGCTGGGGCAAGTTCGCGCCGACCACCGACATCAACGCGCTGGTCGACCAGGTCAACCGCGAGGATCTGTGGCGCGAGGCGGCCAAGGATCTCGGCGTCGCGGCAGCCGACGTTCCGGCGTCGTCGTCGCGCGGCGTCGAGACCTTTTTCGACGGCAAGATTTTCGATCCGGCCAACCCGTCCGCCTATCTCGACAGCCTGAAGATCAAGGCATCGGCGTAGCCTGATCGCAAGCGGCGCGCATGCGCCGCTTGCGATCACTACCTGCCCCCAAGGAGTTTTCCCCAGACATGTCGATCCAGACTATCGAGGACACCAAGGTGAAGGCCTTTCCCGCCAAGCCGGCGGAGGTCATCGCCTTCACTGCCAAGGCACGGCGCCGCTTCGAGCCGCTCGCCAGTTTGCCGGCGATGGCGAGCGCGCTGGTGC
>NZ_RZRA01000545.1:0-3860 GCF_003998945.1 Mesorhizobium sp. M7A.F.Ca.CA.003.01.2.1
TTCCGGTTTCCATGCATTGAGCGACATCGCCGGCACCACAGGCTATTTCGCCGGCCTCGGCCTGCCGCTGCCGACACTTGCTGCCTGGGGCACGGGACTGTTCGAACTGATCGCCGGGCTGCTCATCCTGGTCGGTTTCCAGACCCGGATCATAGCGCTTCTGCTCGCTGCCTTCTGTATCGTCGCCGGCTTCATCGGCCATTATGGCCAGGGCGGCGGCGACGCGATGCTCGCCTTCCTGCACCAGCAGATGCTGATGAAGGACATTGCGATATCAGGTGGGTTTGTAGCGCTGGCGATGGCCGGCGCCGGCGCATGGTCGATCGACGGGCGCGGCGCGGTTTGATATTTTTGCGTAGATGGGCCCGAGCTGATCGACCCCACTCCGTCTCGGCTTCGTCGAGTCACCTCTCCCCTGATCGACGGGGTAGAGGAAGGCCGCGAGCCTATTGCCGCCAACGCTCTTCCAACGAGGCTCCCTTCCTTTCCCTCCGGAGGGGGGAAAGGTGGCGCTGCAAAGCAGCGACGGATTGGGGGAAGCCGGTCATCAAAGGCGAAGCCGCCGGCGAAGTACGACCGGCAGGTCTCCGCTTAAGTCAGATAAGACACGGGTCTGCTAGCAGCTAGCGCCTTATTTCACTGACATGCTGGGGCCACCCTCGACGGCCAGCACCAGCCGGCGGTTGGTGATCCTGGCCAGCTGCGCCAGGCGCCCGGCCGGCCGCTCGCCATAGAGATCGGCCAGCGATGCCGGCAAGACCAGCGCCAGCACGCCGTTGGCGCGCTGTTCCCATTTCAGCCTGGGCATGATGCCGGGCATCGACGCCGTCAGCAGGTAGACGACGCGCATCATCGCGGCGAGGACGCGGGCGCGCTCCAGATAACGCGGCGATGCCAGAGCCTTGATCTCGGGGGCGATGGCTTCGTTGAAGATGCCGTCGTGACGATAGGCGTTGGCCATCGCCAGGAAAGCACGGCCAGGATGGTCGACGCCGAAGAAGGACGCGTGCGCAATGATGTTGAGCGATTGCTTGCCGCGGTATTCGGGATGCGCGCGCCAGCCGATGTCCGCCAGCAATGCGGCCGCGTGGCGGTAGCGCGCCTCGTCCTCGGTCTCGTCGATGCCGAAGGCGGCAAAGGTCTTGGCGGTCCAGTCGACAAGTTCATGCGCATGGGTGACGGAGCGCGAGCGCAGGCGGGCGAGTTCCTCCGAGGCCGAAATCAGCGGATCGGCCTTCCGCTCGGCCTCGTCGAGCAGCGAATAGAGAAAGCCTTCGCGCACGCCAAGCGCCGAGACGATGATCTTCGACGGCTGCATCGCCGCCATGATCTCCTGCAGCACGATGGCGCCATAGGGCAGCAGCGAACGGCGGTTCTTCGAAACGCCTTCGATGCCCTTGACCTTCTCGATCTCGGCCTTGGCCACCTGCTTGAGGAAGTTCGCCGCGCTTTCGGCCGATATCTCGTAATGGTGCATGACGCCAAGCGGATAGTTGGTCATTTCCATGTGCAGCCGGGCAAGATTTCGCCAGGTGCCGCCGACGGCGTAGAAGGGCCTGCCCTGCCCGCCTTTCAACAGCTTGGCCTTCGCCAGTTCGTCACGCGCGATCCTGGCCGCCTGGGTCAGCGAGTTCTTCGCCATGTCCTGCAGGCGCAGGCCGCCCAGCGGCAGCGTGATGCCGTCGCCGATCGCCTCGCCGCTGACATCGACCAGTTCGAGGCTGCCGCCGCCCAGATCGCCGGCGATGCCATCGGCCGGATGGAAACCGGAAATGACGCCGAGCGCGGAATAGTACGCTTCCTGACGACCGCTGATCACTCGGATCTCGGTCTTCAGCACATCCTCGGCGCGGTGGATGAAATCGGGGCCGTTGACCGCCTCGCGGGCCGCCGCGGTCGCCAGCACATACATCTGCTCGGCGCCCGCCTGGTCGGAAAGCGCACGAAAGCGGCGGAACTCTTCCATCGAGCGCGTTACCGCCTCGGGGTCGAGCTTGCCCGTCGAAACGATGCCGCGGCCGAGACCGGCCAGCATCTTTTCGTTGAACAGCATGGTCGGCGAGCGCGCCAGCCCCTCATAGACGACGAGACGGATCGAGTTCGATCCGATGTCGATGATGGACAGCGGTCGGCGGTCCTGCAGCCGGCCCTGAGAATCAGACAGCATCAGCCGGACGCTGCAGCGTTCTTCTTGCGGCGCTTGAACTGCGCGATGCGCTTGGGCGCATGCGACTTCAGCGCGTCACCCCGTCCCGACAGGCTCGGATTGGTCATGAAATATTCCTGCGCGTTGAACGGTTCCTCGCCCTCCTCCAGCACGACGCGCCGGGAGGTTCCATCAGCCAATACGTCGAAACTTTGCTGATTGTCCATAATGTTGCCCAGCATGATCTGGCCAAGGATCTGTTCATGCACAGTTGGATTGGTGATCGGCACCATGGTTTCGACGCGGCGGTCGAGATTGCGCGGCATCAGGTCGGCCGAGGAGATGTAGACGATCGCCTCGTCCGACGGCAGGCCGAAACCATTGCCGAAACAATAGATGCGGCTGTGCTCGAGAAAACGGCCGACGATCGATTTTACGCGGATGTTTTCCGACAGGCCCGGAACCTGCGGCCGCAGGCAGCAGATGCCGCGCACGACAAGGTCGATCTCGACGCCGGCGCGGCTGGCATCGTAGAGCGCGTCGATGATGATCGGATCGACGAGGGCGTTCATCTTCATCCAGATGCGCGCCGGTTTGCCTTGCACCGCGTAGGCAATCTCGTCGGCAATGTGCTTCAGGATGCGGCTTCTCAGCGTGAACGGCGAGATCGCCAACCGCATTTCGTCCGTCGGCTCGGCATAGCCGGTGATGAAATTGAACAGCTGGGCGACATCGCGGGCAATCGTCGGATCTGTGGTGAAGAAGGACAGGTCGGTGTAGATGCGTGCGGTGACCGGATGGTAGTTGCCGGTGCCGAGGTGCACGTAATTGCGCAGCTTGCCGTCCTCGCGCCGCACCACCAGCGACATTTTCGCATGTGTCTTCAGTTCGAGAAATCCGAACACCACCTGCACGCCGGCCCGCTCCAGGTCGCGCGCCCAGCGGATGTTGGCTTCCTCGTCGAAACGCGCCTTGAGCTCGACCAGCGCGGTGACCGACTTGCCGGCCTCGGCCGCGTCGACCAGCGCGCGCACGATCGGGCTGTCGTTGGAGGTGCGGTAAAGCGTCTGCTTGATCGCCACCACCTCCGGATCGGCCATTGCCTGGCGCAGGAACTGCACCACCACATCGAAGGATTCGTAAGGGTGATGGACGACGATGTCCTTCTCGCGGATGGCGGCGAAACAATCGCCGCCATGCTCGCGGATGCGCTCGGGAAAACGCGGATTGTAGGGCGTGAATTTCAGGTCGTCGCGGGGAACGGCGACGATCTCGGAAATCTGGCTGAGCGCCAATGGACCGGTCAAGACGCTGATGCGGCTGGACGACACGCCAAGCTCGCCGGCGACGAAATCGCGCAATTCGCCAGGCATCAGCCTGTCGAATTCGATGCGGATCACCGATCCGCGCCGACGCCGCTTCAGCGCCGTTTCGAACAGGCGCACGAGGTCCTCGGACTCCTCCTCGACCTCGATATCGCTGTCACGGATGATGCGGAACGTGCCGGAGCCCTTGACCTCGTAGCCGGGGAAGAGCTTGCCGATATAGAGGCCGACAGCCTCTTCCAGCGGGATGAAGCGGACATGATGCTTGCGGTCCGGCAGACGGATGAAGCGCTTCAGCGCCACCGGCAGGCGCAGCAGCGCGCTCATCTCCTCGCCATTCTTGCGATGGCGCAATTGCAGCGCCATCGCAAGAATGGCGAGGAGATGAG
>NZ_RZRA01000546.1:0-3844 GCF_003998945.1 Mesorhizobium sp. M7A.F.Ca.CA.003.01.2.1
GGTCCATGCTGGCCCGGCTCAAAGCCGCCCACGCGTTCGTTGCGTCGCTTGTGGTCGAAGATGCGATCTATGCGCCGATCTTCACGCGGCTAGAGGCGGAAATCGCGGCCGAAGAGGCGAGGGGAGACCCCATCGCCCGGGCGCGGGCAATCGTCGCTGCTCAAAGGGCGAAGCTCTGAAGGATGTCGCGCTTGTGCGCCAACGTCGCGCCTTCGCCGTAGCGTTCCCTGCCCAGCGCATGGCCGAACAGGTCGCGCCGGATACGCTCATCTACCTTGGCGGCAATCATCCGGTCTTCAAAAGAATGCCGCAGGCTGTAGAGAACATGTTCCGGTGTCTCTAACAGGTCGTGTTCCCGAAGGTACTTGTTCACCGTGTCGCTGATCTTGTCCTTGAAACGATAGGTCGGAAAGCCTTGCGGGCAGTGCTTGAAGGCTTCGAGCGACACGCCTACCAGCGGAATGACACGCTCGCTCACCTTGTTCTTTAGCTGCCGGCCTTCCGGCTCAATGCTGATATATGGCACGTCAACATCCAGGCGGATGTGGTGCGGCATGAGCCCGGCCGCTTCGCCGGGGCGATAGCCGGTGTTGATCATGCCAAGCAGGATGCACCGGGCTTCCGTGTTCAAGCTGTCCAGCGCGCCGGGGGCAAGCAGCTTGGTCTTGATCCAGTCGACCGAGAAAGGCGGGCGGGTCCGCTCCTTGTCGGCTTTGAAGGTGAGGCCGTCCAGCGGCAGGACCAGCCCTAGCCGCTTCATCTTGACCACGGTGCGAAGGATATTGCCGATGTGCTGGAAATCCTTGTTAGCAGTGTCGGGCTTGGCATCGCCGGCCGCTATCCGCTCCATCCATGTTTCGCGGAAGTCGAGCATGTCGTCTCCGGTGATCTCTGAAAGCTCCTTGTCGCCGATCTCTTCAATCAAGTTGGCGATGGCACGTTTGCGGGGGTGCTCCCAGCGGCGAAGCTGATCCTCGCTCTTGCCTATCGTGTCCTGCTTGGCAAAGCCCCAATACAACTCCAGTGCCTTGCTGATTTTGATCCCCGGTTCGGGAGCGCCGCCCAGCACGGCGCGCGCCTCGATCTTGGCAGCATCGCCATTGAGCTTCAGGGCGGACTCGACACGTTCGAGCAGCTTTTCGCGGGGGAGTTGGGCGATGCGATCAGCGGGCAGGTAGTTGTAGCCGCGCACGGCGGCCAGTTCCTTCGCCGCTGCAAACCGTCGCTCGGCATCGTCGGTTGCGCCGGCAAGGGTAGCTTCCCAGCCCTCGACCATATGCGCCCATGCGGTTGGAGCCTTCTGTCGCGCAACCGTTTCGGAGTCCGTGTGAAGGCTGATCCAGATTTGAGTGCGCGGCTCGATTGCAGCATAGCGCTTAGGCACTCGGCGGACGATGTGGAAGGTCTTATTGCGGCGCTTGACGTTCATACCGCTACCATGCGCGCTGCGCCTGTGTATGGCAATATGTGCAGCAGGATGTTTAGCAAAATTCCGCGTGCCGATTGATCACCTGACGCTGTCGGCGCGGATTATTCAATTAAACCAAAGCGTTGGAAAGTCTGGCAATGCGCTGAAAGCACAGAAATTGGCTCCCCGGGCCGGATTCGAACCAGCGACCAACCGGTTAACAGCCGGTTGCTCTACCACTGAGCTACCGGGGAACGGAGGCTCTTATGTGAGTGGCGCAGCCTATAGCTGCCCTTTTCGGCTTTGCAAAGAAGCTTTTCACATTTTTCCGAGGCTTTTTCGCATAGGCCTTTCTCGCAATCGTCGAAGGATGCCCTCATATTAGCCGTCTTGGCAGGGATATGGAACCGAAAGCGCGGCGGCGGCTTTGGTTTGAGCATGCTTGCGAACGATCGAAACGGGTCAATCTTTCGAGACGATGACAGCACAAGACAACCAGATGCCGGCGCGCAAAATCTCTGTTTTCGGGCGCGAGTTCAAAATGCCGCGCTCGCGCGGGCTCAGAATCACGATCGGCATCCTGCTGACCATCGGTGGCATCCTCGGTTTCCTGCCGATCCTCGGCTTCTGGATGGTTCCGCTCGGATTGCTGGTGCTGTCCTATGAATTCGCCATGGTCCGCCGTCACCGGCGTCGCTTTGTCGTCTGGTGGGAACGGCGTCGCCGGCCCGATTGACCGCCGATAGCGCAAGGTGGTGTTTCAGTGGGCGGCCTGCTCTTCCAGTGCCTCACGGATCTGCTTGAGAACAGCCGCGGCCGAGGCAAGCCTTGCCCTGTCATGCGGCGACAGGATGCGTTTCTTCTCCCATCAGGCTATGCTTAACTGTCCGCTAATAAAGCGGTCCGATGATTTGCCGGACGCCGTCCGGACTGACGCGAGGAAACCGTTCGGAATGCAAGGTGGCCGCTTGACGGCATTTTCGCCGCAACCTATTGGAACCGGGTGGAACGCCGGGAGCAATGAGGCCTCGTGGCGGAGTGGTTACGCAGAGGACTGCAAATCCTTGCACCCCGGTTCGATTCCGGGCGAGGCCTCCAATGCCCGGGCCCCCGCGCGGCAGCGCAGGGGCCTGAAGTTCCTGACACAATGGACCGCGGTTCTGGCGCGGCAAGCGGACTGGTTGGGACATGAGCGCTGATTTCTCCGAACTACGCGTCAAGATGGTCGACGGCCAGGTCCGCACCACAGATGTGACCAGCGCGCCGCTACTCGATGCAATGCTTGTCGTCCCAAGAGAGATGTTTGTCGGCGCCGCCCAGCGCGATCTCGCCTATATCGACGAGGACATCCGCATTGCAGCCGGCGCGGACGGTTCGCGCTACCTGATGGAAGCGTCGCCGTTGGCCAAGCTTATCCAGCTGGCCGAGATCAACCCGACCGATTCGGTGCTCGATGTCGGTTGCGGAACGGGCTACGCCTCGGCCATCCTGTCGCGGCTGGCCGGGTCCGTAGTGGCGCTCGAAAACGATTCGGCGCTGGCGGAAACCGCCAGATCGACGCTTTCGTCGCTTGGCTGCGGCAATGTGACCGTCGTCCAGGGCGCGTTGCCGCAGGGGCATGCCGCCAAGGCGCCTTATGATGTTATCTTTATCGGTGGCAGTGTCGCGGAAGTGCCGGCCCCGTTGCTCGACCAGCTTGCCGAAGGCGGCCGACTCGTCGCCGTCGAAGGGCAGGGCAATTCCGGCGTGGCCCGTCTCTTTTTCAAGGCCGGGGGGGTTGTAACCGGAAGACGTGCATTTAATGCGGCAATTAAGCCACTACCGGGGTTTGAACGCATTCGTGCTTTCGAATTCTGAATGATTTGGCCTTGCAGCAGAGGCTTTGTCATGGTCGCTTGCATTTGAACGATCGCTGCTGATGCCAAACTGGGGGCACTTTGGGGGTGAGCAGCAGGGAACACGAACACGCGGCGCCGGCTGATCTATGAGAGAAGCAGGCGCGGCGCGGTTCCCATGGAAAACGAATGAGGGTTTAACCGTGCCGTCTTTACGCAAGTCACTTTTCACCGCCGTCCTCGTTTCGGCGACCATGCTGTCCCCACTGGCCGCTTCAGCCGAAACCATCTCCGGCGCGCTTGCAAAGGCCTACCAGTACAATTCTTCACTGAATTCGGCCCGTGCCGGCGTTCGCGTCACCGACGAGGGTGTCGCCATCGCCAAGTCGGGCTACCGCCCGGTTGTCACCGGCTCGGCGGATATCGATTATTCGAGCAGCCATCTCAACGGCACCAATTCAAGCGTGCGGCTGACCACCGGCAATTTTGGCGTTCAGATCAACCAGACGCTGTTCGACGGCTTTCAGACCAGGAACAATGTCGCTGCCGCCGAAGCGCAGGTCCGGGCCTCGGTCGAAAGCCTGCGCAACACTGAAGAGGG
>NZ_RZRA01000547.1:0-3844 GCF_003998945.1 Mesorhizobium sp. M7A.F.Ca.CA.003.01.2.1
TGGTTCGTCGTCCTGTCCGGCCAGCCGATCATGGATGTGGTGTTTTGGCGTTGCGCTTTCGGCGCGCTGACGCTGCTCATCATCTGCGCCGGGCTGGGGTTGCTGCGCAACAGGCTGTCGCTGCGCATCATCGGCATCGCCGCGCTCGGCGGCGTCGCCATCGTCGTCAACTGGCTTTTGCTGTTCAGCGCTTTCTCGCGCGCGTCGATCTCGATCGCCACCGCCGTCTACAACACGCAGCCCTTCATGCTGGTCGGCTTCGGCGCGCTCTTCTTCGCCGAGCGGCTGAGCCTGACCAAGCTGACCTGGCTGACCATCGCCTTCGCCGGCATGGTGCTGATCGTGCAGTCGGCTCCCGATGCCGGCCCCAATGCCGGCATGGCCGGCACGGATTATTTCACCGGCATCGTCATGGCATTGGGCGCGGCCTTCTTCTGGGCCGTCGCCGCCATCGTCACCAAGAAGCTCAAGGGCACGCCACCGCATCTGATTGCGCTGATACAGGTCTGCGTCGGCGTCGTCATGCTGGCGCCGTTCGCCAATCTATCCCGGCTTCCAGCCGATGCCTGGAGCTGGACCATGCTGGCGACGCTCGGCATCGTCCACACCGGCCTGATGTACATACTGATGTACGGCGCCATCCAGAAGCTGCCGACGCATCTGCAGGGATCGCTGTCGTTCATCTATCCCGTCGTCGCCATCCTGGTCGACGTCGTCGCCTTCGGCCATCGGCTGCATCTGAGCCAGGTCGTCGGCGCCACCGCCATCCTGATCGCCGCCGCCGGCATGAATCTCGGCTGGACGCTGTGGAAGGGCAAACCGCCCGTCGCGAGCCCGCACCCGATCAAGTGAAGCGGCCCGCCGGCTGCCCGGCGGATCAAACATCGCGATCCCGACTGCCCGCCTGTTCAAGGCGGGCACTTTGCTCTATGCCGCAATCCAACCATCTTCGCCCGGCATAGGCGAAACGCGGGACCCGAAGAACCATGAATGAAGCAACGCCCCCCAATCGCTGTCGCATCGTGCTGATCGCGCCGCCCGGCGTGCCGGCGGCCCGTATTGTCACGGCATTCGATGGTGGCGATGTCGCTTCGCTGATCCTGCCCGAGAACGGCATGGATGAAGCCTCGTTCCAGGCTTTCGCCGAACGGATCGTGCCGGCAGCGCAAGCCGCCGGCGTTGCTGTCATCATCGCCGGCGACACCCGCATAGCCGGCCGCGTCCAGGCCGACGGCATCCATGTCGAAGTCTCCAAGGCCGAACTCGCCGAGACAATCGAGCATTCCCAGGCAAAGATGATGGTCGGCACCGGAGGCGCCAAGACGCGTGACGACGCGCTCGAGCTTGGCGAGACGCGGCCAGACTACATTTTCTTCGGCCGCTTCGGCTACGACAACAAGCCCGAACCGCACCCGCGCAACCTGTCGCTCGGCGCATGGTGGGCGGACATGATCCAGATCCCTTGCATCGTCATGGCCGGATCCGACATCGCCTCGGTCGAAGCCGTGGGCGCCACCGGCGCTGAATTCGTGGCGCTGTCGAGCGCCGTGTTCGCCGACGGCACCGACCCCAGGACAGCGGTCGCCACCGCCAACGCGCTGCTCGACGAGACTGCGCCGCGTTTCGAGGACTGAAATGTCATCGGCGACGCTTCCCCTCCAGGCTCTGCTTGCGGTGCTGATGGTCCAGGCGGCGGCCGCGGAGACCATCCCCTTGCCGCAGCCCAAGCCGGAAATCGGCGTCCACACCGATAAGCCGATCGACAAGCCGTTGCCGCAGCCCGCCACCACGGCCGAGCCTGCGCCGCTGCCGTCGGCCGACGCCGTCAATCCCGACCGCTTCGGCGCAAAACCCGCCGACGCGGCCTATGGCGCCTTCCAGCGCGGCCTCTACAAGACAGCTTACAATCTGGCATTGGTCCGGGCGCAAAACGGCGACCCGGCGGCGCAGACCCTGGTGGCCGAGATCCTGTCGCGAGGTCTCGGTGTACCGGTCAATTCGGCGCAGGCGGCGAAATGGTACGCCTTGGCCGCCGAACAGGGTGTGCCGGAATCGCAGTTCCAGTATGCGCTGATGCTGCTCGACGGCCGCTATGTCAAAAAGGATGGAAAAGAGGCCTACGCCCTGATGCAGGCCGCAGCCGAAGCCGGCAACCGGCTGGCGCAATTCAATTTCGCGCAGATGCTGGTCCAGCAGGACCCCGGCGACGCCGGTATGGCCAAGGCGGTCTCCTACTATGAACGCGCCGCTGCGACCGGCCTCGCGGACGCGCAATATGCAATGTCGCAGATCTACGCCAACGGTGTCGGCGGCAAGCCACGCGACGATGCCCAGGCAAGGCGCCTGCTGGCGCAGGCCGCAAGGCAGAACTACGACACCGCGCAAATCGATCTCGCCGCCTGGATGATCGAAGGCCGCGGCGGTGCGCGCGACCTGAAATCCGCCTTCGGCTGGATGAAGCAGGCGGCGGAGGGCGGCAATGTTGCCGCCCAGAACCGCCTGGCCAAGCTCTATATGCAAGGCATCGGCACCGATCCGGACCTGGTCCTTGCCGGTGCCTGGTACATCATTGCCCGCCGCGCCGGCCTCATCGATCCGCAGATGGACGACTTCCTGCAGGGGCTGGACGACGACCAGACCAAGCAGGCGCTGCAGAAGGCCAACCGGCTGCCTTGACGGCGGCCCGCGCGGTCATTGCGAGTGTCGCCTCGGCTGCCCTCGCCTGGCACCAACCTGCCCGCTCCCTTGCCTCTTCTGGCGATTTGTGGTCTTGGGAGCCCGAAATCGCTTTCCCAGCGAATATCCCTTACCGACGGCGTGGCCGTAGGCATCATTCCGGATCATCTCATCATGGCCAAGATCAATGGCAACGAAATCCGTCCCGGCTATGTCATCGAGCATGATGGCGGCCTTTGGGTGGCGGTCAGGACCAACACCGTCAAGCCTGGCAAGGGCGGCGCCTACAATCAGGTCGAACTGAAGAACCTCATCAACGGCACCAAGCTCAACGAGCGCTTCCGCTCGGCCGAGACGGTCGAACAGATCCGGCTCGACCTGAAGGATTTTTCCTTCCTCTACGCGCAGGAAGACGCCCTGGTGTTCATGGACACCCAGAGCTACGAGCAGCTCGAATTGAACAAGGACTTCGTCGGCGATCGCGCCGCCTTCCTGCAGGACGGCATGATGGTAACGGTCCAACTCTACGAAGAGCGGCCGATCGGCATTTCGCTGCCCGACTATGTGACGCTGACCATCACCGAGGCCGACCCGGTGGTGAAGGGCCAGACGGCGGCATCGTCCTACAAGCCGGCGATCCTGGAGAACGGCATCCGCGTCCTGGTGCCGCCCTTCATCGGCGCCGGCGAACGCATCATCGTCGACACCAACGAAATCACTTACGTGCGCCGCGCCGACTGACGCATGTCCCCCAACAGTGGCCCGGTTCCGGGTCACCGACATGCATCGAGGCAGAATTTAAAGCGCAGCACCGGGAAAAAGCACTATGGCACGCTCAGCCCTTCTCAACGTCATGGTCCAGGCCGCAATGAAGGCCGGCCGCTCGCTGTCGCGCGACTTCGGCGAAGTGCAGAACCTGCAGGTCTCGATGAAGGGCCCCGGCGACTATGTCAGCCAGGCCGACCGCAAGGCCGAGGACATCGTCTTCGCCGAACTGTCCAAGGCACGGCCCGGCTATTCCTTCCTGATGGAGGAGCGCGGCGTGGTCGAAGGCGACGACGGCCAGCATCGCTGGATCGTCGACCCGCTCGACGGCACCACCAATTTCCTGCACGGCATTCCGCTCTTTGCCGTTTCGATCGCGCTGGAGCGCCAGGGCCAGATCGTC
>NZ_RZRA01000548.1:0-3840 GCF_003998945.1 Mesorhizobium sp. M7A.F.Ca.CA.003.01.2.1
GGGTTCGGCCGAAAGCGCCGTGGAGCTGATGCGATAGTCGCGGCGGCGGCTCATGATCTCCTGGGCAAGGATACCCGCCATGGCGATGATGCCGATCAGCACCGATAGGAATGCGGTTTCGCCGAGCACGGCGGGGCCGCCGCCGGCCAGCTTCTGATAGATCAGCGTCGGCAGCACGAGATAGTTGGCGGGAATGCCGAGAAAGGCCGGAATGCCGAAATTGCCGACGCATGAGACGAAGGCAAGGGCAGCGGCCGCCATGATCGACGGCGTCATCAAGGGCAGCACGATGGTGACCAGCACGGTGAACCAGCCGGCACCGCCCGCCCGCGCGGCTTCGACCAGCTCGCGCGGCAGCTTGCGCAGCCCGGCGCGCACCAACAGGAAAACCAGCGGGCCATACTGCACGCCGAGCAGCAGGATGATGCCCGATGTCGAATAGAGCGGGTTCCTGGTACCGAGCGGCGGTGCCGCCCCGAACAGCTTGAGGAACGGGCTTGCCGGGCCGAACAATTGCAGCCAGGCCAGCGCCGTCACCTGCGGCGCGATCATCAAGGGCATGACGTAACAGAGCACCATGGCGCTGCGAGCGCGGATATCGGTCAGAGTGACGAGGACGGCCACCAGCGTTCCAGACAGCACCGCAAGCAGGGTGCCGCCGATACCGACGACCAGTGTGTGCCAGGTGGCGATCCAGGTCGCCGGACTGGCGAGCCCCGCCTTTATCGCGACGGTCGACAGCGTGCCGCCGGGCGCCACGATCTCCTTGATCAGGCGCAGCATCGGCAGCAGGGAAAGCAGGACGATGACGATGGCTACCGCCGCCGTCAGGACCATTTCCTGGCCCCGGCTTTCCCTGATCCGTGTTGACATGATTGCGTTTCCTGGGGTCGATCAGCCGATGCGATCGGGGTTTTGCCCGTCAGGGATACCGCTGGGACGGCACCCCTGACTGGATTGCCGGCTCAGCCCCCGAACAATTCCGAGAACTTCGCCTTGTCGGCGTCGGTTTTGGCGACGATTGCCTTGGTGTCGAACGGCATCACCTTGACCTTGACGCCTTCCGGCAGCCATTCGGGGCGGCCGACCGAGGCGCGCGCCGGCAGATAGCCCATCGAAAGCGCAAGCTTCTGGCCGTCATCGGAAAGAATGAAGTCGACGAACTTCTTGGCGCCGTCGACATTCCTGGCGGTCTTCATGATGGCGACCGGTTCGGTCACTGCCGGCACACCTTCCGAGGGGAACACGAACTCGACCGGGGAACCCTTCTTCTTGGCGTTCATCGCCATGAAGTCGACCAGGATGCCATAGGGCTTTTCGCCCGATGCCACCGCCTTCAGCACCGCACCATTGCCGCGCACGCTGACGGTGTTGTTGGTCTTCAGCTTCTGGAAGAAATCCCAGCCATAATTGGCGTCGCCGACGAAGCCCGAAAGCAGGTAGGCGGCGGCACCCGAATAGAGCGGGCTCGGCATGACCAGGCCATCGGCATAGGCGGGCTTGGCAAGATCGGCCCAATGCTGCGGCTTCTCGGCCGCGGCGGTGTTGTAAACGATGCCGGTGGTGATCAGCTTGCTGCCGAAATAGGTCTTGTCGGCGTCATAGGCATCCGCCTCGATGCCATCGAGCTTTGCCTCGGGATAGGGCAGTAGCCGGTCGTCCTTCTTCAACAGCTCCATCGAGACCGCATCGGCGATCAGAAGCACGTCGGGCTGCGGGCTGCCGGCGGCAAACTCGGCCGCCATCTTGGTGAGGATGTCGCTCGTTCCGGAGCGATAGATATTCACATCGATACCCGGCTGCGCCTTCTTGAAGGCATCCACGGTCTTGGCCGCGTCGGCTTCCGGCTGGGACGTGTAGAGCGTCAGTATTTCGGCGTTTGCCACGCCGGCAAACAAAGTTGCCGCGAGCGCCAGCTGGCTGGCCAGCAGCTTGATGAAGTGCGTCTTCAATGAGACCTCCTGTCTTTCTGTGCATGACCGGTCCGGCTCTGGCCGGCTCCCCGTCTCTTCCTCCCTGCACGGCGCATATGACTGGTGGATGACACAGCGCGTGAAACCCACAAAATATGTTCATATGTACGATGTCAATTACAAATGAACAGAAATGTGCGACAATCGACACGCCGCAGATCCGGCATCAGTTGACATCCGGCCGGTATTTCCTTGATGAGCACCGGTCAGGCCACGGCTCATGAGGGACAGGAACCGATGACCACAGAAAAACCCAGACAGGCTCGCCTGCCGATGGTCTCGTCGGACCTTACCGTCAAGACGGCATGGCTCTACTATGTCGAAGGTTTCACCCAGGAACAGATTGCCGAAAAGCTCGATGTCTCCAGGGTGAAGGTCATGCGTACGCTGGCCTCCTGCACCGCCGAGGGCATTGTCGTCACCATGATCAACGCGCCGACCGCCGGGCAGGTGGCGCTCGAGCGGGGACTGGAAAAGCGCTGGGGTCTGAATGCCGCCGTCGTCATCCCGACGCCTTCGGCGCATGACCATCTGGAGAAAGCCATCGGCCATGCCGTCGCGGCCTATCTCGGCGAGCAGATGCAGGACGGCATGACGCTCGCCATCGGTGGCGGCGCGACCCTGCATGCCAGCCTCGGCTTCCTTGCCCGCCGGCAGTTGAAGCGTGCCTGTGTGGTGGCGCTCGTCGGCAGCCTGCCGCACTCGCAATGGATCAATCCGTCCATCGTTGCCGCCAAGGTAGCCGATGTCTTCGAGGTCGACAGCTACCAGATCACCGCGCCGGTCACGGTCGACAATTCCTCGCTGCGCGATCTCCTCTGGGCGCAGCCGACCCTGCAGGATGTACGCCAACGCGCGGCCGCCGCCGACATCGCGCTGCTCACCGTCGGCGACATGTCGCCGGACGCCACCATCTTCCGGCATGGCATCGTTCCGTCATCGCTGATCGCTCCGTTGAAAGCGAAGGGCGCGGTCGCCAACATGCTGTGCTATTTCGTCGATGCCAATGGCCGTTTGGTGGACCACGAGGTAAACGGGCGTGTCATGGCCATCGATCTCGATGTGGTCGGCAAGGTGCCGAATGTGGTTCTCGCCGCGGGCGGCAAGCGCAAGGTCGCGGCGATCCTCGCCGCACTGAAAGCCGTCGACACCAATGTGCTGATCACTGACAGCGATACCGCCACGGCGCTGCTTGCCAAGGGCGGTTAGATCAGCCCGCGCTCGCGCAAAAAATCCTCGACGCCGACATGGGTCATGGATTCGAATTCGGCGATCGCCTCGGCCACCCGCTTGCGCTGCGCCGCCAACAGTGTGAACACCTGCTTCATCTCGCCGGAAACACCAAAACGGCTCCACCGCTCGGCGATATGCGTGGGCAGACCGATGTCGGCGCAGAACGCGTCCAGACTGTCATAGCCGAGGCTGGCGACGAGCTGCCTGGTCTCCTCCGCCGACATGCGAGGCTCGAAGGCGTGGTCGTGCAGGCGCTGCGCCACCAGCTTGATGTCGGATGGCGACGCACCCATGACCTTGCCGAACAGGGTTTTGACGTCAGATGGGTCGAATGCAGGCATATTTGGCCTCCCTGGATCGCAATCCAGATAGAACATGGGTCAAGGGTCAGCGCCTGACAAGTCGTTTCTGTCGCAAGCCGGCGCATCAGTCGGCGCCGGCTTCTGCTTGGTGGATCAGACCAGCAGGCCCATCGGATTTTCAAGGAGGTTCTTGAAGGCGACCAGCAGTTCGGCACCCAGCGCACCGTCCACGGCGCGGTGGTCGGTCGACAGCGTCACCGACATCACGGTGGCTATTCTGATCTCGCCGTTCTTGACCACTGCCCGCTCCTCGCCGGCGCCGACTGCCAGGA
>NZ_RZRA01000549.1:0-3820 GCF_003998945.1 Mesorhizobium sp. M7A.F.Ca.CA.003.01.2.1
ATGCCATCCCATCCGAGACCGCGCTTTCGATCGCCAACTTCCTGAGAGGGCTGGCGCGCGAACTGCTCTTCCGCGCCCCCGGCGATCCGCAGACATCAACCGTCACCGTCGCCCGGCAATATGCGGCTGGTATTGCCCAGCGAAACGGTACCGGGGAATTGCTGCAGATCGCGGCATCGTTGCGCATCATCGCCGCCGCGATGGAGGATTTTCCGGATTTTTTCGCCAGGGATAAAGGCTAGGCGGCCGCTATCGCCAGCGCGTGGCCGCGTGCGTTTTCGCGCAGCGCGTCGAGATGGATCGACTTGACCAAGGCGGCGAGATCACCCTCGGCGGATTGACCGCCCACTTCCTTGAGCATCAGCCAGCTTACCTCCTGCACACCGGCGACGCGCTTGCCGTTGGCGACCTCGCGCCAGATCTTCAGCGCACGCAGGATGATGGCGTGCGTGGCGCCGGCGAGCCCGGCGCTGCGGAACAATGCCTGCAAAGCCACGTCGTGCCCGCCGGCCAGCAGCGCCCTAACCCTTTGTTCGGACTGCTGGCTGAGCGCAACCAGTGCCGAGCCGAAGAAATCGACCTTGCCATGCGCGATGGTGCGGATGAGGAAGCTCGCGGTGAGGTCGCCACGCAGCCTGAGATGCTCGATCAGGGCCGCATGTTCTTCCGTGCGCGTGCCTTCGATCAGCGTCACCGAAGCCTTGACGCAGGCGTCGCGCATGACGCGGTCGGCTCGCGCCGCGCCCATCATCGCCATCACCAGTGGCGACGTTTTCAGCATTTCGCCAAGCTTGACGAGCAGCATATGCCGGCAGTCGGCCGGCAGCCTGACATCCGATATCAGCGCCTCGCGCACCAGCGGCAGGTGCCCATGCCGTTCGGCCATGCGGCGGAAGCTGAGCGAGGCGATGTCGGCGCCGCTGTTGGCGAGCAGCACGGCGCAGGCGTCCGCCTCGCCGATCTCGGCGATGGCCGCCGACAGCGCCATCGAGACGAGCGGCCGGTCTGCGATCAGTTTTTGCGTCGCCTTCGGACTCGAAGCCACGCGGTTGATCAGGTCGGCGTCGGTGAGCAGCGGCGAGCGCGCCAGCACCACGCCGGCGACTTCCGGCTGGTCGGAGGCCAGCACGCTGATGATCTGCATTGGCGCGTGTTGGCTCATCGACAGCGCCTCGGCCATCGCCAGCCGCACCTTTGACGAGGCATCGTCGAGCAACAGTGTCAGCGCCGCCTCTGCGGCGCAGCGGTCCTCGAAGGGCAATTCGGAATTGATGTAGGCTCGGGCCAGAGCGCTCGCCGCCGCGGCGCGCTCCGACACCTTGGCCGTGTAGATCCATTTCAGGAAATGCGAAACAACAACCATGCCCGCCTGCTTACGCCCCTTGCCGGAAGGTTCCGACCCCACTGACGACCGTAGGCAGAATTGGTTTACGAACCGTTCACCATGTTCATTAACTGGCTTGCGAGGCTGATTTGCAGCGCCTATCAACCGTCAAGCACCTGAGGAGAGAGAAATGGCCGGACTTTATCTCGAAGAGTTCGTCGTCGGCCATGTCTTCCAGCACACGCTGCGCAAGACCGTTACCGAAAGCGACAACATGCTGTTTTCGGTGATGACGCTGAACCCGCAGCCGCTGCACATCGACTTCGATTTCGCCACCAAGAGCGAATGGGGCAAGCCGCTGGTCAATTCGCTGTTCACGCTCGGGCTGATGATCGGCATTTCGGTCAATGACATCACCGTCGGCACCACGGTGGCCAATCTCGGCATGAAGGAAACCGTGTTTCCGCATCCGGTCTTCCATGGCGATACCGTTCGCGTCGAAACGACAGTCATCTCGGTGCGCGAGTCCAGGTCGAAGCCCGATCGCGGCATCGTCGAATTCGAGCATCGCGCCTACAACCAGCATGGCGATCTCGTCGCCAAATGCACCAGGCAAGCCATGATGCTGAAGAAGCCGGCCTGATCATGCGCTCGCTGCTGTTCGTCCCCGGTGATTCCGAGAGGAAGCTGGAAAAGGGTTTTGGTGCCGGCGCCGACGTGGTCATCGTCGACCTCGAGGATTCCGTGGCGCCGCACAACAAGGCGCTGGCGCGCGTCGTAGCGGCGCGCTTCATCCTGGAACGCAGGGCACAAACGACTTCCGCCATCTATGTCAGGGTCAATGACCTCGCGACCGGGCTGACGGATGACGATCTGGCGGCGCTGGTTCCGGCGAAACCCGACGGCATCATGCTGCCCAAGTCGAACGGCGGCCAGGATGTGCAGCACCTGTCGGCAAAACTCAGGGTGCGCGAGGCCGAAAAAGGCCTGGCCGACGGCGCGATCAAGATCCTGCCGATCATCACCGAAACGCCGGCAGGCGTGCTGGCGGCGGCAACCTATGCCGGGACCAGCGCGCGGCTTGCCGGGCTCACCTGGGGCGCGGAAGACCTGTCGGCGGCGCTCGGCGCGCGCAGCGCCCGCGACGAGCATGGCCGCTACACGGACGTGTTCCGTCATGCTCGCACCATGACCATACTCGCCGCCGGTGCGGCGGAGGTCGCGGCGATCGACACCGTCTTCCCAAATTTTCGCGACATGGCGGCCTTCGCCGCGGAGTGCGCCGAGGCCGAACGCGATGGCTTCACCGGCAAGATGGCGATCCACCCCGATCAGGTGCCGGTCATCAACGCAGCCTTCACGCCGTCGGCCGAGGCGGTGAGACAATCGGCGGCAATCGTTGCTGCGTTCGCGGCAGCGGGAAGCCCCGGCGTCGTCGCTATCGACGGCAAGATGTTCGACCGCCCGCACCTGCGGCTGGCCGAGCGGCTTCTGGCGCGGGCGAAGGCGGCAGGTGTTTCCGCCTGAGCGCCTGCTACCAAACCAATGGAATCAGGCGGTAACGGACCCGGGCCACATAGTCGTCATAGCCGCGCAGACCGGCGCGAAGCGTTTTCTCTTCGATGAAGGTGCGGATGGCCAAGAGAACGACGAGCACGAGCACCGACGCCAGCCCCCACCAGGAACCAAGCAGAAGTGCCGTGCCGGCGAAGAAGAGGATGGCGCCGGCATACATAGGATGGCGGACGTAGCTGTAAGGCCCGGTGGAGATCACACGTTGTCCGCGTTCGTCCTGGATCTTGACCACGGGCGCCGCAAAACTGTTCTCCAGCATCGTCAGATAGCAGATCCAGATTCCGAGCAGCAGGACCAGTGCGCCGACCACCTGCACCCAGACGGGAACCGCCGACCAGCCGAAACGCACGTCGAATCCCATGAATATCTGAGAACCAAAGATGGCGAGCAGAAGTATGGACAGCAGCACCTTGTCGGCCGCGTCCTGATTCTTCTGGATGGGAGAGCTCAGCCGCTCATTCATCAGACCGGGATCGCGCCTCGCCAGCGCCACGCCCAAGGTGAGACTGAGGCCCACCATCCCCACCAGATAGACCCAGGCCCCCGGCCAATGCAGCGTGCCGGCCGACAGGAAGAGCAAGGCGCCCATGGCGACGAACCAGACGAATGTCTGAAGAACCAATTTCGCGATCATGATCGACCTGCCTTGATATCCGCTGATGATTGGTATTTTAGACCATTGGTCTACCATACAGACCACTGGTCTATAGTTCAAGCGAACCTTCGACCCGAGGCTCCGAACTCCAGCTTAACAAAAGGCTTGCGGCAGTCGGTTGTGTTGGCGGCTTTTTGCCGGGCAGCCTTCCACGATAGGAATTTTTTCTTGACTCGGTGATCTCAGCTATGGTACATTTTTGCCCATGGTGCTGATTTGCGCCAGTGACCCGCCGCACAGGCGGGTTTTTCGTTTGATGCTCCGTC
>NZ_RZRA01000054.1:0-11031 GCF_003998945.1 Mesorhizobium sp. M7A.F.Ca.CA.003.01.2.1
GCAGCAGACCGAGCAGGCGCCGGCCGAACAGGCAGCACCCGCAGGGGAACAGCAGCCGCGCAGGAAGAAGCGTGATCAGCAGCAGCAGACCGAGCAGACGCCGGCCGAACAGGTCGCGCCGGCCAACGACAATCAGCCCGGCGAGCAGGCCCAGCCGCGCAAGAAGAACAGGCAGGATCAGCAAGCCCAACCTGAAGTCGCCCCGACGCCGAAGGAAGCTCCCGCTGGAGAGGCGACGGCCCCTGCCGGCGAGCAGCCGGCGGCCCAAGGCGAGCAGCCCCAGGACACGACGAAGAAGCACGGCAGGAAACCTGTTGGCGAGCAGCCGGCGACGGCCGAACAACCCACCACCGGCGAACAACCGGCCAATGGTCAGACGGCAGCACCGGCACAGGGCGAAAACCCGGTGCAAGGCGAAGCACCGGCCGATCCAAACGCCGCTCCCATCCTGGACAGCCAGAAGGACGTCGAGCGCAGGGGCGGCGGCCGCAAACGTGGCGACAAGAATGCTCAGCAGGATGGCGAGCAGCAGAATGGCGGGCAAAATGCCCAGCAAGGTGGCGATCAGGGCCGCAAGCCGGTGGCTGCTCCCGTCGACCAGGGTCCGCCGCCCACCGACGACAGGGCCGCACAGCAGGAGATCAAGCCCGAGAAGATCGTCCCGGTGACCGAGGAGAAGGGCACGCGCGTAGAGCGTGCGCCCGATGAGATCGCCCGCGATCGTCGGCGTCCGAAAGGCGTCGACGTCGTCAGGAAACTCGGCGATCGCGTCATCCTACAGTTCAACAACCAGACATTTGTCCAGAGCAATGACGCCCCGCGCGTCACCCGCGGTGCCAAAGAAGTCTACTATGAGGATCTGTCGGGCGATCGCACCCGGGAAATCGTCGAGCGTGACAACGGTGTCCGGATCGTCACCATCCGCAACCGCTATGGCGACGTTATCCAGCGTTCGCGCATCGCGCCGGATGGACGCGAATATGTGCTGAGCTATGTCGACGAGCGGCACTATCAAGATGACAGCGACTGGCGTGATCCCGGCGACGACCTGCCGCCGATGCGGCTGACCATCCCGCGCCGGGAATACATTCTCGATTCCGAGGACGTCGAGAGCCCCGATGACTACTACGAGTTCCTCGAACAGCCCCCGGTCGAGAAGGTCCAGCGCCTCTATTCGATCGACGAGGTCAAGCGTTCGGCCCGCGTGCGCGACATCGCACGTCGCGTCGATCTCGACACGCTCAACTTCGAATTCGGTTCGGCCTCCATCTCCGACACCGAGGTGCAGAAGCTCGAGGGCGTAGCGACGGCCATGGAGAAGCTGTTGAAGAAGAACCCGGCCGAGACCTTCCTGATCGAAGGTCACACCGACGCGGTCGGCACACCGGAGGCTAACCTCGCTCTTTCCGATCGCCGTGCGGAAGCGGTGGCGGAGGCTCTGACCAATGCCTTCGGCATCCCGCCGGAAAACCTGACGACACAGGGCTATGGCGAGGAGTATCTGAAGGTCAACACGGCGGCGCCCAACCGCGAGAACCGCCGCGTCGCCATCCGCCGCATCACCTCGCTGGTGGCACCGGTCGCCAGCAACAATTAGGTCATGATTTCAAAATCATGACCCGGTTTGTGGAATCGGCAAGAGAAGCATCCACCCCCGGCACAGCCGGGGGTGGATGGATGTGCGGGGTTCAACAAGAATTGTACGGGCGTTAGACACGGCTCATTGAATCGCGAGCGCAGCCACCCCAGATTCGGTGCTGGGCGTTCCCTGCCCCGTCCCGACTCCAGCGGGACGCATTGAGCCCCGCCGGACTTTGTTCGGCGGGGTTTTTTGTCTTGCAAACGGTGGCGGCCTCGTCGAATACGGCCATTGTCTGAGAGATCAACCCGCCGGAATCATCCCATGAAGCGTCTCGAACTCGCCATCGAATCGATCATTCTCGCTTCACGCTGGCTGCTCGTCGTTTTCTATATAGGCCTGGCCCTGGCATTGGCCGTCTATGCGCTGTCCTTCGGCAAGAAGCTCTATGAGTTCATTAGCCTGGCGTTCACGCTCGGTGACACCGACACCATCCTGAAGATGCTCGGCTTGATCGATGCCGCGCTGGTTGCCTCGCTGGTGGTGATGGTCATCATCTCGGGCTACGAGAATTTCGTCAGCCGCTTCGACGACCAGGACGGCGGTGTGCACTGGCTGGGCACCATCGATGTCGGTTCGCTGAAGGTCAAGGTTGCCTCGACCATCGTCGCCATCTCGTCGATCCACCTCTTGCAGGTGTTCTTGAACTCATCGTCCTACACGACCGACCAGTTGATGTGGCTGACCATCATCCATCTCGCCTTCGTCGTCTCGGCGCTCATGCTCGCCTATATCGACCGGCTGATGGGCCTGAGCAAAGGCAAGAAGGACGAGGCGTGAGCCTGCGCCCGCCGGACGTTGAATCAATCCCGCAGGAACGATGCCCTACCGCCTTGTTCGAGCAGGGCTTTCCCTGCGGGTGGCGAAGGGCTTGGCTCGACGCCCGTCGCGTCAAAACAAAGAGCTCTAGTAAATATTCCTGATCTTGCTGTCCGTGCGGGCAAACACCTCGTCGGGGACAAAAAAGTCGCCGGCCAGCGGCCCGGTCGCATCAGGCGCATAGATCGAGAAATCGCTGACGCCCTCGGCGCGCAGCACCTCTTCGTCGATGTAGAAGTTGCCAGTCGCTTCGCGCGCCGGCCGCATAAAGATGGCATGCGCAGCATCGGCCATGATGTCGGGCAAACGGCTCATTGCCGCCACCGTCGCGCCGCCCAGCAGATTGCGCACGGCTGCCGTGTCGATGGTCGAAATCGGCCACAGTGAATTGACGGCGATGCCGTCCTTGGCGAACTCGGCGCTCATGCCCAGCGTGCACATCGACATGCCGAACTTGGCCATCGTGTAGGCGACATGGTTCTTGAACCACTTGGCCTTCATGTCGAGCGGCGGTGCCAGATTCAGGATGTGAGGATTGCTGGCCAACTTCAGGTGCGGAATGCACATTTTGGACACCAGGAAGGTGCCGCGCGTGTTGATCTGATGCATCAGGTCGTAGCGCTTCATGTCGGTTTCCAGCGTGCCGGTGAGCTGGATGGCGCTGGCATTGTTGACGCAGATATCGATGCCGCCGAACTTTTCCACGGTCCTGGCGACCGCCTCGGCCACCTGTGCCTCTTCACGGATGTCGCACAGCACGGGCAGCGCCTTGCCGCCGGCCTGCTCGATCTCTTCTGCCGCGCTATAGATTGTGCCGGGCAGCTTCGGATGCGGTTCGGCGGTTTTGGCCGCGATCGTCACATTGGCGCCGTCGCGCGCCGCGCGCAGCGCGATCGCCAGCCCGATGCCGCGCGATCCGCCGGAGATGAACAGCGTCTTTCCCTTGAGCGACATTTCCTTGCGCCTCCCTTGCAACACGTCAGACGCGAAGCTTTGCGCGGCGGGCGACCACAGCGCAAGACCCGACACGCCGGACACCGCGTTACGCAGCGTAGGGTTTATGACTAAACCAGCACCAGCCCCTGCCGCATCGCAGTGGCAATCGCGTCGGTGCGGTTGGCGGCACCGAGCTTGATCAGGATTGCGGCGACATGGAACTTCGCGGTGTGCACGGAAATGTTCAGCCGCCGCGCGATCACCTTGTTGGGTGCGCCCTCGGCCAGCAGCGCCAGCACTTCCGCCTCGCGCGGCGACAGCGAAGGACGGACGGCATGCTCGTCGGAGGCTTCATCTTCGAACGGCTCGCCATCGCCAGTATGGAAATCCTCATGGCGTCCGGTTCTGCGCTCGCCCGATACCCGATAGCCGGCCGCCGCCAGCCGCGCCGCCGCAGCGATCAACAAATCGTCCGCGCCCGTTTGGAGGACGGCCAACACCTCGCCCGCGGGCCGTTCGCCAGCGCGTCCCGATAGCAGAACCCGGGGAATGGCGGCCGGCACGGCACCGCCGCTGCTGTCGTCAACGATGGCGACGTCAGCCCTGCCGGCCACCACCGGCAGCAGGTCATCGCTCGCGGCCAGCGAGGCCGCCAAGCGCTCGGCGCGCGACGCATCGCCAAGCGCAATCAGCACCACCAGCCGCCGCGAGACGGCACCGTCATGCATGATCCGGTCGCTGGTGAGCGTGTCCATCACTCCTCTCAGGAAAGCGGCTTTTCGCCGATGGTCAGCCCGACATCGCGCTGTTCGCCGCCGCGCACCACGCCGAGCGTCACCGAAGCGCCCGCACTGTCTGGTCCGAGCCTGCGGATCAGGTCGCGCGGGCCATGCACCGCCTCACCGTTCCACGCCACGATGATATCGCCGAGAGAGAGACCGGCGGCCTTGGCGGGACCATCGTCATCGAGGCTCATCACCATCGCGCCATGCGCGTCGCGGTCGCGTACCGGATGCAGGCCGGCGCCGAGATAACCGCGCGCGACATGGCCCTTTTCGCGCAGCGTCGCAACCGCCCGCTCGATCGTCTCGTAAGGCATGACCAGCGCCCGGTGGCGCGGCCCGAACAGCAGCATGCCGATCAGCGCACCCTTGGCGTCGAGAACCGGGCCGCCCTCGAAACGGCCGCCGGCACCGACGGCCAGATTGATGCGCCGGTCGATGGTGCCGCCGCGCATCGAGCGCCAGGCCGGACCGACTTCGCCTACCGAGCCCGAAACGGCCAGAGCCGACCCGTTGCTATTGCCGATGGCGATGGCAATGTTGCCTGGCCGCACCGCGTCAGCCCTGGCCAACGGCACGGCGTTGATGGCCGTAGCCGGCTTCAGCAGGGCAACGCCAGTCGACGGATCGCGGCCGACCAGTTCTGCCTTCACCGCCTCACCCGAGGCCAGCGTCAGTTCGATCTCCTCGCCGGCCTCGACAGCCTCCTCGGCGGTGACGAAATAACCGTCACGCCAGTGGAAGGCGCTTGCCGTGCGGTGATGATGCGTGGCGAAGCCAGCCGTTGCCGCTGCCGCCTGGGCGGCGAGATCGGCGATGGCTTGCGAAAACGCACTCAGATTGAAATCGCTCATATTGGTCTCCTGGGTTCATCCATGCCCCAGATATCGCTCGACAGCGCGTTCAGAGGTACTCGCCTGAAGGCTAGTTGCCGGTTTGACTGGCCATCTGGTCAGGTCGCGGCGGTTCCAGCCGCTCCGCACATATAGTGCGTGTCGCCCAAAAGTGCTCAGCGGTTTTGGGACAACGACGCGCACAGGAAAAAAATCATCCTTTCGCCCGAAAAATACGGAGCCCTTCCATGGCCCTCGCCGCAGCCAAATTCGAACCTGACGATACATTGCTCGACGCATATTCGACGACCGTTGCGGACGCCGTCGACCGCATCGGCCCGGCCGTCTGCCGCATCGAACGCGTCGGCGGCCAGGGCGGTCACGGCTCCGGCTTCGTCATCGCGCCGGACGGACTGGTCGTCACCAATTTCCACGTCGTCGGCGATGCCAGGACAGTGCGCGTCTCGATGCCGGACGGCGCCTCCCGCGAAGGCCGCGTGCTCGGCCGCGATCCCGACACCGACATCGCGCTGGTGCGCGCCGACGGCAGCTTTGCCGATGTCGCACCGCTCGCCGATTCCAAGCGGCTGCGGCGCGGCCAGATCGCCATCGCCATCGGCAATCCGCTCGGCTTTGAATGGACCGTCACCTCCGGCGTCGTCTCGGCGCTCGGCCGCTCCATGCGCGCCTCGACCGGCCGGCTGATCGACGACGTCATCCAGACCGACGCAGCGCTCAACCCCGGCAATTCCGGCGGGCCGCTGGTTTCGTCGGCCGGCGAGGTGATCGGCGTCAACACCGCCATGATCCATGGCGCGCAGGGCATCGCCTTCGCTGTCGCCTCCAACACCGCCAATTTCGTCATTTCGGAGATCATCCGCTTCGGCCGTGTCCGCCGCGCCTTCATCGGCGTCTCGGCCGACACTGCCAGTTTGCCGCGCCGCGCCGCCCTGTTGTCGCAAGTCTCGACCAGCACGGCGGTTCGCCTGCGCAGCGTCGAGAAGGACGGCCCGGCGGCCAAGGCCGGCCTGAAAGAAGGCGACATCATCGCCGCCATCGACGGCCGTCCTGTCACCGGCGTCGACGACCTGGTGCGCATGCTCGACGCCGAACGCATCGGCCGCGAGACGCTGTGCACCGTCGTGCGCCGCACCGGTGTCAGCCAGGTGACGGTGACGCCGGTGGCAAGGGCCAGTTGAGGCGGGCGCTCAGGCTCCCGCCACCCCTTCCGCATACTGCGCCAGAAACGCCTCGCTCGGCGGGATCGGCTTGATGACGTCGATCAGCACGCCATTGGGGTCCTTGGTGATGAAATGGCGCTGGCCGAAGGGCTCGTCGCGCAGCGAGCGCAGGATCGGCAGGCCGGCGGCGACGACGCGCTCATAGACAGCGTCCGGGTCGCGAACCTCGAAATTGATCAGCAGGCCCGAAGCGCGGCCCCGCCCCTCTTCCGGGATGGTCTCATGGTCGCCCTGGACGATGCCGAGATTGACTCTTCTGTCCTCCCCCGATTGCAGATGCACATACCAGTCGCTTTCGAACAGGGGCTGGAAGCGGAAATGCTTCACATAAAAGGCCGCCGTGCCGGCGACGTCGCCGGTCATCAGCACCGGGTAATAGCTCGTGGTCTTCATCTTTCCTTCTCCCGTCAATTAACATACAGTCTGCATGTAAACCGAATTAACATACAGGCTGCATGTATGCAACAAGATTTCGCGCGTCGTTCCAACCGCGACCGCACCGAAGCCACGCGCGCCCACCTGATTGCCGCGGCGCGAAAGCTGTTCACGGAGAAATCCTATTCCGAGACCGGCACGCCGGAGATCGTCGCCGCCGCCGGCGTGACGCGCGGCGCGCTCTACCATCATTTTGCCGACAAGCAGGCACTGTTTGCTGCCGTGGTCGAGCAGGAGGCGGCAGCGGTCGCCGAGGAGATCGAGCGCGCCTCGCCGCCATCGCTGTTTGCCCATGACGCGCTGATTGCCGGCTCCGACGCCTATCTCGCCGCCATGCGCGCGCCCGGACGCACGCGGCTGCTGCTGCTCGACGGCCCGGCCGTGCTTGGCCGCGCCGCCATGGACGCGATCGACAATCGCCACGGCAACCGCTCTCTGCGCGAAGGGCTGGTCGCGGCGATGCGGGCGCAGACGATGACGAGATTGCCGGCCGACGCGCTGACAGCACTGCTCGGCTCCGCCTGCGACCGTGCCGCCCTGGCCATCGAGGCCGGCGCCTCAGCGCAAGATTACCGCGCCGTGCTCATGGCGCTGATCGATGGGCTGTCTCGTGCTCCTCATCCGGCACCTCGCCCGGTTCGAACTCGTTGAAGCAGCCGAGCTGGCGCTTGAACTGGTCGATCAGCCAGGCCGCCGCCGGCTTCGGGCTGCGATCGCTGCGATGCATGGCAAACAGCGGCGAGCTCACCTCCCTGAAGGATTCGAGGTCGATCTCGACCAGCCGGCCGCTCGCCAGGTCGTCTGATATCAGCCAGCGCGGCAGCCCGCCCCAGCCCAGCCCCTCGCGCATCAGCATATGCTTGGTGCGCACATCCGTCAGCCGCCAGGTACGGTAGGCATAGACGCCGAAGTCGCGCCCCTTGGTGCGCTCCGACTGGTCGGTGACGACAAGTTGGGTGTGTTCGCGCGCATCCTCGATCGCCACCGGTTTCGGCAGCAAGGCCAGCGGGTGGGTGGGCGCGGCGGCCAGCACGATCGACATGAAGCCGATGCGCACAAGGTTCACGTCGACATCGCCCAGCAGGCCGCCAATGCCAAGGTCGGCCTGACCGCTGACGACATGGTCGGGGATCAGGCCGAGCGTGCCGATGTGCAGCCGCAGCATCACGGTCGGAAACTGCGCCTCGAATGCCTTCAGCACCCGAACCAGCACCGGTGACGGCAGCGTCGCGTCGACCGACAGCGCGACCTCGGCCTCGAGCCCCTGGTGGTGGCCGTCGACGCGCGAGCGGATGCGCTGCAGCACGCCGATCATGCGCCGTGCGTCCTCCAGCATTGCCCGGCCGATCTCCGTCAATTGCGGCTCGCGCGTGCCCTCGCGCTCGAACAGTTTCAGCCCAAGCTGCGCCTCGAGATTGGCGATGCCGTAGCTGATGACGGACTGTGCCCGGTTGAGCTTGCGGCCGGCGGCCGAGAAGCTGCCGGCTTCGGCGACTGTCACAAAGATCTGAAGTTGATCGAGCGTCGGGTTGGGCTGCATCGTTATATCCAACTTATGGATGGATCGTATAGAAAATATACCAGTTTATTGAATGGATCGAAAGCCCCATATCTGGCGGGACAAATCATTCCAACCGCTGGAGAGAGCCCAAAATGTCCATTCTTCTTGTCACTTCGAGCCCGCGCGGCGCTGCCTCGCATTCGACCCGCATCGCCACCGAATTCGCCGAAAAGCTCGTCGCCGCCGATCCGTCGAACACGCTCGTCGTGCGCGACCTCGTCGCCAATCCGTTGCCGCACATCGATGCCGACTATGCGACGGGCATCTATACCCCGGCCGAAGCGCGCACCCCGCGCCAGGCTGAAGTCGTCGGCGTCTCCGATGTCGTGCTCGACGAGCTATTCGCCGCCGACACGGTGATCCTGGCCACCGGCTTCATCAACTTCAACATCTCCTCGACCCTGAAGTCATGGGTCGACCACATCTCCCGCTCCGGCAAGAGCTTTGCCTATGGCGAGAACGGCCCCAAGGGTCTGGTCACCGGCAAGAAGGTCTATATCGTGCTGGCTTCCGGCGGCATCTATTCGGAAGGTGCGGCCGTGCAGTTCGATCACGCCATTCCCTACCTGCGTGGCGTGCTCGGCTTCCTCGGCATGACCGATGTCGATGTCATCCGCATCGAAGGTGTCGGCATGGGCCCTGACGCGGTGACAGCAGCGCTCGCCAAGGCGACCGCCAAGGTCGACGCCGTCGTGGCCGCCAGCCGGGACGTCGCGGCTGCCGCATAAGGCGCTGCGGCCACCCACCCGAAATTGAAAAAGGCAGGCGCGTACGCGCCTGCCTTTTTCTTGGCGGCGCGACAAAGTTACGTGTGGAAAATGGATGTATTGCGTTGGATAAATTGCAGCGCAACGCCATTGGTTATTCTGCTGTTCTGCGTTATCGGTCGCCGATGTTCCTTTCCGTCGCTACAACGCAACGTCCGGCCACAGATCTCGGCTTCTTGCTGCACAAGCACCCCGAACGTCTGCACGAGACTGACCTATCCTTCGGCAAGGCTTGGCTGTTCTATCCGGAAGCGACCGACGAGCGTTGCGAGGCCGTACTTCTGCTAGACGTCGACCCTATAGGGCTAGTGCGAGGCAAGGGGCAGGCAGAAGGCTTGTTGGACCAGTATGTGAACGACCGCCCGTATGCGGCATCGTCCTTCCTGTCAGTGGCATTGAATAAGGCGCTGCGAACCGCGATGACCGGCATATCAAAGGAACGCCAGCAACTGGCCGACAGCGACCTGCCGCTCGAAACCGTGGTGACCCCGCTGCCGATGCGCGGCGGCGAGGCTCTCGTGCGGGGTCTGTTCGAACCCTTGGGATGGTCCGTTGACCTGACACCGATCGAAACTATTGGATCCAACACAGGCGGCCCCCGATACGGTCATCTTAGGCTGACCGGCACCGGCCGGCTAAGCAGCCTGCTCAATCACCTCTATGTCCTGATCCCGGTGATGGACGACGCCAAGCACTACTGGGTTGGCGAGGCCGAGATCGACAAGCTGCTGTCCAAAGGCGAAGGCTGGCTGGAAAACCACCCAGCCAAAGACCTAATCGTGCGCCGTTATCTGCGCAACCGGGGTGCGTTGGCCCGCATCGCCCTAGAGCGACTGGCTCCCGAGACGGCTGGTGAGGCCCTGCCTCCCGAAGCCCGGATTGCGCCCGAGGAAGCGCTCGAGGCGCCCATCCGACTGAATGACCTGCGCATGGACGCAGTGGTCCGAGCCATCCGCGCGACCGGCGCGACCAGTATTGCAGATCTGGGATGCGGCGAAGGCAAGCTTCTCTATCGGCTCGTGCGCGAACGATGGGTCCACAAGATGTTCGGACTCGACCCTGCCGTTCGTGAGCTGGAACGGGCTGCCAAGCGTCTCAAGCTGAACGAGTTCGGCGGACCGCCCGAAGGCCGTGTCACGCTGATGCATGGATCGCTGACATATCGCGACAGCCGCTGGGCAGAAGCTGATGTTGCCGTGTTGGTGGAGGTCATCGAGCATCTCGACGAAGACAGATTGCCCCTAATCGAACGTGTTGTCTTCGGCGAGACGGCGCCCAAAACCGTGATCGTGACCACGCCCAACGCCGATTATAACGCCTTGTTTCCCAATCTGGCTCCCGGCGCCTTTCGCCATCCGGATCACCGTTTCGAATGGAGCCGCGTTCGGTTTGAAGCCTGGGCGGCCCGGATCGGCAAGGCCTATGGCTACAGCGCCGCATTCAGCGACATCGGAGCCGTGCACCCAGTCCTGGGGGCGCCGACACAGATGGCGGTGTTCACCCGATGAGAGAGCCCGACAAGACCGATCTCGCCATCCCTGACTTCGCCCTGGTCGTGCTGATCGGATCGACGGGATCAGGCAAGTCGACCTTCGCCGCCAGGCACTTCCTGCCGACAGAAATCATCTCCTCGGATCGCTGCCGCGCGCTAGTCAGCGACAACGAGACTGATCAGGATGTCTCGGCAGATGCCTTCGATTTGGCGCGCGAGATTGCCAGCAAACGGCTCAAGTATCGCAAGCTGGCCGTCATCGATGCCACCAACGTGCGAGCCGCTGACCGCAAGGCCTGGATCGAACTTGCGCGCAAGTGGCACACCTTGCCGGTCGCCGTGGTCATCGATCCAGGTGTCGACGTCTGCGTCGCTCGCAACGCGTTGCGACCCGACCGGCCGTTCGGCGCCGGCGTGGTCCAGCGCATGACCACCGAAATTCGCAAGGGCCTCGGCGGGCTGCAACGCGAAGGTTTCCGCCAGGTCTGGAAGCTTACCAGCGAGGCCAGTATCGACACCGCCAGGG
>NZ_RZRA01000550.1:0-3816 GCF_003998945.1 Mesorhizobium sp. M7A.F.Ca.CA.003.01.2.1
GCGGAAACCATCCTGCGCGTCTACGTGGCCGGCGAGGCGGCAAGCGGCCCGCTGCTGTCCGACCTTGCGATTGCGGTTCCGGGCGCCTTCCGCCTCGTCCATGGCGGCATCGACCATATCCAGCAGCAGCCGGTCGGCACGCTGTTCCTTTCGGTTCCCGGCAGCGATGCAAATCATCTTGCTGACATCATCACATTCCTGAAGGCTCGCCAGGCGCGGGTGGAGGTGCTTGGCCATGTCGCCAATCCTGTTTGAACTTCTGCTGCGTTCGATCTGGGAGACGGTGCTGATGACGGCCGCCTCCGGCCTCATCTCGCTGGTCTTCGGCCTGCCGCTCGGCCTGGCGCTGATTGCTACCGAACGCGGCGGCATTGCCGAAAGCCTTTGGGTGAACCGGGCGCTCGGCGCCATCATCAACGGTTTCCGCTCGGTGCCCTTCATCATCCTTCTGGTGGCGCTGATCCCGGTGACGCGGCTGATCGTCGGCACCTCGATCGGCACATGGGCAGCCATCGTGCCGCTGTCGATCGCCGCCACGCCCTATTATGCGCGCATCGCCGAAGTGTCGCTGCGCGAAGTCGATCGCGGGCTGATCGAGGCGGCGCGCGCCATGGGCGGCAACCGCTGGACGATCATCCGCGAGGTGCTGGTGCCAGAAGCCCTGCCCGGCATCGTCGCCGGCTTCACGGTGACGCTGGTGACGCTGATCGGTGCGTCAGCCATGGCCGGCGCGATCGGCGCCGGCGGCCTCGGCGACCTCGCCATCCGCTACGGCTACCAGCGTTTTGAGACGTCGGTGATGATCGCAGTGGTCATCGTGCTGATCATCCTGGTCTGCGGCATCCAATGGGTGGGGGATCGGTTGGTGGCGAGGCTGGATAGACGGGGGTGATTGTTAGGCCGACGAACTAGGCGATGATATCTTCTATCAGTGCTTGCAATGACGCTTCTGAACCGCTGAAACTGTCGATCATGGCTTGAATGACGCGATCCCGTCAAGGATGTCGTCATTGAATGTCAGGCCCGCGTGCTCGGCGAGCATCGCAAGGAAGGTGAGCTGGGTTCGGCCGTTGCCTTCGCGAAACGGATGCACGGCGTTGATCTCCGCGACGATGTGCGCCAGATGCTTCGCAAAGCTGGTGCCGTCGAGATGAGCTAAGCGGTCGGGATTGCCGAGTTCGCGAAAGACCCGCGCCATCTCGGTGGCGATGTGTTCGGGATAGCAGAACCAATTGCCGGCCTTGCCGATGCGGATGGTGCGCGGCTGACCGGCCCAGCCACACATCCTGGAACAGGTGCCGGTGCAGGCCGAGATAGTGACGGTAGTCGAGTTCGCCTGCCGGCAATGGCTCGTCAGCGCGAGTCAGGAACAGCGCGAGCTCGACTTCATCAAGCTCAGCCTGGTCGCGGATGTCCAACAGGTTAATGAGCACCGTCGTGCCGGGGTAGCACAGCGGATCGAACTCAGCGGCGTAGACCAACGTCTATTTCTTCTTGCGGATTTCTTCCTTGATGAGCGAACGCCGCTCATCACCGGACAGTCCGTGTCGTACGCCTAGGGCGAGTAATTTCGCCATGCGAGGCGATAAGGTCATGCCTTCCACGGCGCTGATTTTCTCGCCGCGCTCGCTGGTCAGCACGAACTGGCCGGTCTTGGCTGAACGGCTGGCTCGTGAGCTAGGAGACTTCATTTCGAGACAATATCATAACCATTGAGGAGAGACCAAAATGATTTCCAGGGTAAGCCCAGTTAGCCGCGCAACCTCCCCCCCTCGGGATCGAAGAACGGTATCGGCGCCACGACCGCCCGGCTCGGCCTGCCATCGATGTCTATGCTGAGTTCGGTGCCAATCGCGGTGAAAGGCAGCCGCAGGTGCGCCGTGGCCAGCACCTTGCCCAGGGAATAGCCGTGATCGCTGTAGGTGACGATGCCGGCGTCCTCGCCATCGGCCAGGACCCTGGCATCGGTGGCGGCCGGCGTGTCGCCGTCGAGGATCAGGCCGACCCATTGCTCGTCGAGGCCCTTGTCGCGGACCTTGAGCAACGCTTGCCGGCCGACGAAATCGCCCTTGTCGAACTTGATCCAGCGGTCGAGGCCGACATGGAACGGGGTGCGGCTCTCGTCCATGTCGATGCCGTGCGCCGGATAGGCCTTTTCCAGGCCCAGCGTGAACATTGCCAGCACGCCATAGGGTTTCAGGCCAAAGTCCCGGCCGGTCCGCATCAGCGCGTCCCAGACCGAAGCGGCCTCGTCGGCCGGCACGAACAGCTCGAAGCCGAGCTCGCCGGTGACCCCGGTGCGCGAGATCAGCACCCGCGTGCCGTTGATGTGGCCTGACGTGAACGACCAGCGTTTCAGCCCGTCCAGATCGGCATCCGAGATCATCGCCTTCAACAGTTCGCGCGAGCGCGGGCCCTGGATGGTCGGGAAGGCGATGGCTGCGGTTATGTCGGTGACATAGGCCTTGCGACCCTGCGCGTGATGCAACAGCCAGGGCAGCATCTTCAGGCGGTTGACCGAGCCGGTTACCAGCATGAAGTGCTCCGGACCCAACCGAAACACGGTGAGGTCGTCCATGATGCCGCCATCCTCGCGGCAGACCGTGGAATAGCGGACCTGGCCCGGTTTCATGGCAGCGGCATTATTGACGATGACATGGTTGACCAGCGCCTCGGCGTCCGGCCCCTTGATGTCCATCTTGCCCATGGTGCTGAGATCCTGCACGCCGACATTTTTGCGGGTGTTCAGATGCTCGTCGGCAATGCCGGAATAGGTTTTAGCGGAGATGAAATCGCCCCCGACACGACCCATGGTCGCGCCCAGCCCGACGATGCTGCTGTAGAAAGGGGAACGCCGCTCAGCCAAGGAAGTCTCCATCATTCAAGAAAAACGGCAGCGCCAGCCGGCGCTGCCGGAAGGCATGTTGTCGTCTCAGCTGCCGTAGACGTCGAAGGAGAAGTACTTGTCGTTGATTTCCTTGTACTTGCCATTGGCGCGCAGCGCGTCGATGGCCGCATTGAGCTTGTCGGCCAGTTCCTTATTGCCCTTTTGCAGCGCGATGCCGACGCCAGGGCCGTGAATGGCCGGATCGGCGGTCAGCGTGCCGAGCAGCTTGCAGCAGGCGCCGTCTGGCTTCTTCAACCACTCGGTCAGGATGATCGAGCCGTCCATCATCGCGTCGAGGCGGCCATTGGCCATGTCGGTGCGGGCATCGTCGCCCGTCGGATAGGCTTTGACCGTCGAGCCTGCATATTTCTGGTCGGCGAATTTCTGGTGGATGGTCGCGGTCTGCACGCCGAGCGCCTTGCCTTTCAGATCATCGGGCGACGTGCCCGCGATGGTCGAATCCTTGGGCACGGCGATAGCCGGCGGCGTCTGGTAGTATTTGTGGGTGAACTCGACCTTCTCGGCCCGCTCGGGTGTGATGGTGATGTTGATGATCGCGTCGAACTTGCCGGCCTGCAGCGCCGGGATCGAGCCATCGAAATCCTGCACGCTGAACTCACACTCGGCCTTCATCTCAGCACACAGCGCCTTCCCCAGCTCGATGTCGAAGCCGCCCAGCGTGCCGTCGGCACTGGCGTAGTTGAAGGGCGGATAGGCGCCCTCGGTACCGATCCTGAGTTTTTTGTCCTGGGCGGAGGCGGCACCAGTGGCAAGGGTGAGGGCGACGGAAGCGGCAAGCACGAAACGACCGAAAAGACGCATGTTCGAGATCCCCGTTGAAAGCGGGAAGTCTACGGTCTTCCAGGCGCGCGGCGGAGACGGAAACGACATGCGCTGCGGCGATCACGGCGCGGCGAGCAGACCAGGCG
>NZ_RZRA01000551.1:0-3806 GCF_003998945.1 Mesorhizobium sp. M7A.F.Ca.CA.003.01.2.1
AGTATGTCTGGATCCTGCTGCGCGCCTTCACCGGCTTCACCATGGCCGGCGCCTTCATGGTCATCGAAAGCTGGTTGAACGAGAAGGCCACCAACGAGAACCGTGGCACCGTCTTCGGCCTCTACATGATGGTGACTTATGCCTCGATCATGGGTGGGCAGATGATCGTCGCCGGCGGCGACGTGAAGTCCGCGTCGCTGTTCATGATCACCGGCATCCTGTTTTGCCTGTCGCTCATTCCGACGGCGGTCTCGACCGCCTCCCACCCCAAGCCGCTGCAGGATGTCTCACTTGATGTCAGGGGCCTTTATGCCAATTCGCCGGTGTCGGCGGTCGCTTGCGTGCTGATCGGCATCGCCAACGGCGCCTGGGGCACGCTTGGCGCAGTCTATGGTGCGCGCATCGGCATTTCCACGGCCGAGATCGCCCTGATGATGAGCCTTGTGGTCGTTGCCGGTGCCGCCATGCAGCTTCCGGCCGGGCGCCTGTCCGACAAGACCGACCGGCGCTTCGTGCTGGCGGGGGCGGCTTTCGGCGGGGCCTTCTTCGCGCTCATGATCTTCCTGTTCGAGCCACGCTCCGGCGTCTTCGTCATCGTCTTCACCGCCGCCTATGGCGCCTTCGCCTATACGCTCTATTCCATCGCCGTGGCGCATGCCAACGACCACGCGCGCTCGGAGGATTTCGTCAAGGTATCTGGCGGGCTGTTGCTGCTCTATGGCTTCGGCACGATGATCGGACCTTTGCTTGCGGCTGCCCTGATGGGCTGGATGCGCCCGGAAGGTCTGTTCCTGGCGACCGCCTTCGCGCATCTCTGCCTGGCGGGCTACACGCTGCTGCGCATCAGCCGCCGCGCGCCGGTGCCGATCGGGGATCGTGACGCCTTCAAGACGCAGCCGGCCGACCGCTCGGTCACCCCGGAAGCATTGCGGCTTGATCCCAGAAGAAAAGCAGAAGCAGACGGTTGAGATTCGAAAGGCTTTGCCTCACTAATACAGGCATGATGTTTTCCGACGCCTTCATGGCGATTGCCGATCCCAACCGGCGCCATCTTCTGGAAGAACTTCGCCGCGGCCCGAAAACCGTCACCGAACTGGCCGCCGGCTTGCCGGTCTCGCGCCCAGCCGTGTCGCAACATCTGAAAGTGCTGCTCGATGCCGGCCTGGTCCACGCCAAGCCGGAAGGAACAAGGCGCGTCTACACGGTGAGCGGCACTGGCTTCCTCAAACTCAACATCTGGCTCGATCAGTTCTGGGAAACCTGACCCGATCAACCGTTGTTGTAGGGGAAGAACTTGAAGTAGGGCTGCGCCTCCCCGATCACCCGAGCGAAGGCGGGGCGCTGCAGCAGGCGGTCGTGATAGCGCTTCACAGCCGGGTACCTGTCGCCCAACGGCTCGACCTTGTTGGCATAGAACAGCGCGGGGGAGGCTGCGCAATCGGCCATGGTGAAGCTGTCGCCCATCGCCCAGATCTTCGACTGCATGTCCTGTTCGATGATGGCGTAGGAATTGCGCAACCGGTCGCGAGCCTGCTCGACGCCGAACGGGTCGGTCTTGTCGCCGGGGCGCAACCGGTCGCCGACAATCTTCTGCATCGGCTCCTGCACATAGAAATCATAGAAACGGTCAGCTTGGCGGACGGCCAACGCCATGTCGATCTCGGCGGGAACGAGGTCGACCGGCCCCGGATAGTGCGCGGCCAGATATTCGACGAGGATGCTCGATTCCAGCACCGTACGGCCACGCGCATCGTCGCGCAGCGCCGGCATCTTGCCGGCCGGCGAGATCTTCAGGAAGGCCGCGCGCGATTCAGCATCGCCAAGGTCGACGATGACAGGCGTGAACGGCGTGGCGTTCTCGTACAGCGCGATCAACGGCTTCCAGCAGAAGGAGGCCAGCGGATGGAAATGAAGTGTCAGGGACATTTTTTGCTCGTCTGTTTCGTGGATTGTCGGTGGCCGCTACCCTGCGGCACGCCTGTTGCGGTTAGCCTTGTCCGTCAAACCAGCCTATGCTGCTTCAACCGGCTTGGACATGCGCGATGATCGCTGCGGACATCTCGGCCCAGTCGTCCGGATGCAGCTCGTGGCCGCCACCTTCGATGCGAATGAGTCTTGCGCCGGTGACCGTCTCGGCCAGCGCCTCGCCGTGTTCGACCGGAAAGATCGGATCCGCCGTGCCGTGAATGACCAGCAGCGGCGCCGCGATCTCGTGCAGGCGGCCCTTCCAGGCGGCGCCGCCCTTGAGCATGAAATGGTTGGTCGCGCTCAGGAAGCCGCCGGAGCGGTCGTAATCCTGCTCGACAAAGGCCCGTATCCCCGCCGCATCGAATGGATGCGTGGTGCTGGCGATCGCCCGTGCATCCCTGACGATGAAATCGACCACTTGACCACGGTCCGACCAATCGACTTTGGCGCCCTCGGCCGAGTGTTCCATGTAGGCTTCGGTCGTCCCGGGAAGGCCGGATGTGTCGATTCCCACCGGCGAACTGCTGATCACAGTCAGAGATACGACACGCGAGGGATGTTTCAACGCCACAAGCTGCGCGATCATGCCGCCCATCGACATCCCGACGACATGCGCCTTGCCGATGCCGTGGTCGTCCAGAACATGCATTGCATCGTCGGCCATATCATCGAACGTGTAGGGCGGCTCTCCCGGCTTGTATTTCGTCGAACGGCCGGTATCGCGATTGTCGTAGCGGATCACGAACAGGCCGGCACCGGCCAGTTTCCGGCAGAACGCCTCCGGCCACCACAGCATCGAGGCCATCGCTCCCATGATCAGCAACAGCGGCGGGTTCGCCGGATCGCCAAAGACTTCGGATATAATCTCAGGGCGTTCGGTGGTCCTCATCACGCAGTCTCCTCTCTGCAAAACTGATTGCATTTTGCAATCGGTTGCACGATAATAAAACTGCTACGATAATGCAACCGGTTTTGGAGAAAAATCTCATGAGCATGGATCGCCGGTCCGGGTGCCCGATCAATCTGTCGCTGGAAGTCTTCGGCGACCGCTGGAGCCTGATCATCCTTCGCGACATGATCTTCGGCGGCAGGCGCCATTTTCGCGAGCTGCTCAACGGATCGATGGAAGGCATCGCCTCCAACATCCTCGCCGACCGGCTGAAGCGCCTGATGGAGCTGGGCATGCTGACCAAGGCCGACGATCCCTCGCACAAGCAGAAGGCGATTTACAGCCTGACCGAGATGGCGATCACGCTGGTTCCGATCCTGGCCCATCTCGGCGCCTGGGGCCGCGTCTGGCTGCCGGTCAGCGACGAATTGTCGATCCGCGCCGAACTGCTGGAAAAGGGCGGACAGCCTATGTGGGACAAATTCATGGACGAGTTGCGGCACGAACATCTCGGCATGCCGCTCGATACAATGTCTGGCCCTTCTGTCCGCGCGACCTTGCAGGCCGCCTACGAGGCCGTGGTTGCCAGCAAGGCCCTCGCCGCCAGCCCGGCCGCGTAACCAACTTATTTTCCCGTTTTGGGGCCGGCTCTGCTAGAAGAAGCGGAAAATCACAATTCACGGGATTGGATAAGGTCTTGGTTGAGAACTCTCGGGATGCTGCCCGCGCACGCGCCGACCTGCGCTTCAAGAAGCAGGAAGAGGCGGCAACCGTCCGCCAGAAGGCGATGGCCGAATACGCCGCCGAGAGCGACGCCCGCCAGGCCAAGACCAACAAGCTGCGGGCACTGCGTCTCGCCAAGGAAGCGGAAGGCCTCGCCAACGCGCCGGCGGAACCCGCCAAGAAACCGGCCCGCGCCAAGAAGAAGTAGCCCAGCCACGTCTGGAGC
>NZ_RZRA01000552.1:0-3797 GCF_003998945.1 Mesorhizobium sp. M7A.F.Ca.CA.003.01.2.1
ATCGAGCCCTATGAAGGCAAGAGCGTCTTCTATTCGGTGCGCCGGATGGAGGATTTTCGCGGCCACGACCTCGTCATTGTCGGCGGCGGCGACTCGGCGCTCGACTGGACGCTGAACCTGCAGCCGGTGGCAAAGAGCGTGACGCTGGTGCACCGGCGGCCTGAGTTCCGCGCCGCTCCCGACAGCGTCAACAAGATGTATGCCATGCAGGAGATGAAGCAGCTCGAATTCCAGGTCGGCCAGGTGACCGGATTGACCGGTGCCGACGGCCAGTTGTCATCGGCCACCATCAAGGGACCGGATGGCGACGTCGAGGTGCCTTGCACGCGCATGCTGCCGTTCTTCGGCCTGACCATGAAGCTCGGACCGATCGCGGAGTGGGGTCTCAACCTTCACGAGAACCTCATTCCGGTCGATACCGAAAAATTCCAGACATCGGTGCCCGGCATCTTCGCGGTCGGCGATATCAACTGGTATCCGGGCAAGCTGAAGCTGATCCTGTCGGGTTTCCACGAAGTGGCGCTGATGGCGCAGGCCGCCAAGCGCATCATCAGCCCCGGCGAGCGCATCGTTTTCCAGTACACGACCTCATCGACCAGCCTGCAGAAGAAGCTCGGCGTCTCCGGCTGAACTTTACTCGGCCAGCATCGGCGCCGCATTGTCGGCGTAGCCGCGAAGCTCCTTTTCGGGCATCAGCGTCAGCGTGATCAGCCCCAGCAGCAATGTAGCGGCGGCGACGGCAAAGATCATCACGAACGGCTCGATCGTCGCGCTATGGCCAGCGATCCGCACGCCTTCACCGGCAAGCGGCAAGCCGTAGCCCAGAGCGACCGCGCCGAGCATGGCGACCCCAAGCGCACTGCCAAGCGAACGCAGGAATGTCAGCACGCCCGTCGCGACGCCGAGATGCACGCGATCGACGGCGTTCTGGACCGACACGGTGGTGACCGGAAACGTCGTTCCGGTTCCAAACCCGATGCAAATCGTCAAGACCTCGACCTCCAGCAGCGTTGCATATCCTGCGACGACGGCCAGCAGGCAGAGGCACAGCATGCTGAAGACGACGCCCACCATCGCAATGCGCTTGTAGTGGGTGAAATGCGGGATCATACGCCCGCTGAATGCCGCGCCGCCGACGGTCCCCAGCAGAAGCCCAAGCATCGCGATGCCCGACTCCGCTGCCGACAAGCCGAGCACCGCCTGAAGATAGACGGGCAGGTACACAGCCATGCCGACGCTTGCGGCCTGAAGCAGGAACATCGAAAGCGTGCCCGCCAGAACGATTGGATTGCCAAGCACTTCGAGTGAGATGAGCGGCTCGGCGGCGCGCATGAGCCGCAAGGCAAAAGCGCTCCAGAAAATCGCCGAACCGCAGAGAACGCCGATGACTTCAAGCGAAGTCCAGGGATAGGCGCTGCCGCCCCAGTTCAAGGCGAGCAGCAGCAGCGCCGTGGCAATTATCAGAAGCAGCGCGCCCAGGCCGTCGATGCGATGGCGCTTTGCGGCAATGGGCAGTTTCTTGAGCGGCTTGTTGATGATCGCCATCGCAAGAAAACCAAGCGGAATGTTGATCCAGAAGATCAGTGACCAGTGCAGGTGCTCTGCGAAAGTGCCGCCGAGCAACGGACCGGCAATGCTGGCGACAGCCCATGTGCCGGAGAACCAGGCGGCATAGCGTGCCCGCTCGCGCGGCGGCACGAGATCGCCGACGACGGTCTGCGTCAAAGCGAACAAGCCGCCGCCACCGGCGCCCTGGATCGCCCGCCCGACAACCAGCACAAACATGTTGGGGGCCATCGCGCTGACCAGCGATCCCGCCAAAAAGATCAGGATCGCGGCATAGACGGTCGGCCGGCGGCCGTAGACGTCGGAAATCTTGCCGTAGAGCGGAGCCACGGCTGTAGCGGTCAGGAGATAACCGGTGACGATCCATGGCAGATAGTGTGCGTTTCCGAGCGCATGCCCGATGGTCGGCATGGCCGGCGCGACAATGGTCTGATCGAGTGCCGCCAACAGCATCGACAACAGCACGCCGCCGATGATGGCGTTCTTTTCGCGCTCTGTTATCGGCGTGCCGGTTTCCGCCATCGTTTTCTCATCGACAGCCTGGTCCATGATCGTTCATCCATAAGCTTGCGATTTGACCGGCGCTGTTCAGCCGCTCCGGCTTCATGACCGTTTGGATCGCATTGGTGTTTTAAGCTCGTCTGGCGAGCCTGATATATGTCGTCCCATATAGGCCGGTTTCGACGGCGGCTCGAAAGTTTTTCGAATCTGGCACTACGTTTCGGTGAATTGGCTTTCAGTTCGGGTGCGTTCAGGCCGGCGGCAGTCGTCCGTTGCCGATGCGCTCCATGCGGTAGCGCAGCAGCCGCAAGATGCGGCTTTCGAAATTGACGCTTTCGACGCGGTCGAACTGAAGCTGGGCGCGGTCGTGCCTGGCCAGAACAGCCGCGGTGATCGCGGCCGCCTTGGCCTTGGCGGCGTTGCAGTTCTTTTGCGGGTAGGTGGCCTTCAAGGCCTCTTCGAGTTCGCCGCCATGGTTCTTGGCGATTTCGACATGGCGCTCCTCATGGCGCTTGATGTCGGCCGACAGCGTATCCCAGAACAGCCTGACATCGGCATCGGCCTTGCGCGGCCGGCGCCACTCGGGAAGGATCACCTTCACCTTGACGGTCACCACCGCGTCGGCAATCCGGCAGGAACTCGGTGTCTGCGCATAGCTGATACGGGTGGTGAAGGCCATTTGCGTGGCGCCCGGGTGCCGCGTGCCGGTGCTTTTCACCTCCGGGCCGCGTTTGGAGAGTTGTGCCTCGATGTCGTCGAGGGTGCTGCCGCCAATGGCGAAATAGCTGTACGTCTTGACGAGATTGGCCGCCGCCGCCGGGTGCGGCGTTATGGCGAGCAGCAGCGCGCAAGCCAAGGATTGTTTCACGCCCAAGGACTGTTTTTTCATGCCAAGCATGGATCGTTTCATCATGTTGCCTCTTCGACCACCTTGCTTTACGGCCGTTGCCGGCGCAATGAAATTGATCCGCCAGGGATCACACATGATTGATGAACTCCATGGTCGATGAGCAATGACGGCCAGGCGATGGCAATTGGCGCATGGACGCCATCTCGACCTTGGCGGCAAGGCCGTGGTCGTCGGCATCCTCAATGTCACGCCCGACAGCTTTTCCGACGGCGGCCAGTTCGACGCTCCTGAAAAGGCGCTGGCCCAGGCGCGCCGCATGATCGGGGAAGGGGCACTGGTTGTCGATGTCGGGGGAGAATCGACGCGCCCAGGTGCTGCCGCGGTATCGGCCAGCCAGGAACAGGCCCGCATCCTGCCGGTGATCGAAGCGCTGGCGGGCGTGAACGAGGTGCTGATTTCGGTCGATACCTATCGCGCCGACACGGCGCGGCTGGCGGTCGCCGCCGGCGCGCATATCGTCAACGATGTCTGGGGTTTGCAGCGCGAGCCCGATATTGCTCGTGTCGCCGCCGATACCGGCGCCGGGCTTGTCATCATGCATACCGGGCGGGATCGCCAGAAGCTGCCGGACGCGATTGCCGATCAGTTGGCATTCCTGCGAAGGTCGCTGGAAATCGCCCGCCAGAACGGCATCGCCGATGATCACATCGTGCTCGATCCCGGTTTCGGATTCGCCAAGGAGACGGCGGAGGAAAATCTCGACCTGATGGCACGCTTTTCGGAATTGCATGCACTCGGCCTGCCGCTGATGGCCGGCACGTCGCGAAAACGCTTCATCGGCACGGTCACCGGCCGTGATGCCGCCGACAGAGGGGTCGGA
>NZ_RZRA01000553.1:0-3790 GCF_003998945.1 Mesorhizobium sp. M7A.F.Ca.CA.003.01.2.1
GTCTGATGTCTCTCCCTCAAAAGGAGCACGACAACGCAACACGAGTTTTTGAGCCCCGGCTGCGGGGATCGGCCAGAAGCCCGGCCCACAAGCCGGCGATGACGGGAACCTGAGTTCATGGCCTCGATATTCGGTTTCAGATCAAGGGATCCGGCCCGCGACCGTCAGGCCGATGTTTCACGTCTTGATCGTCTGGCAAAGCTGTTCGAGCAGATTGCGGCCGAGATCGAGGCCGAGAGAACCGGGCTTGAGAATCGCTACCGGACGACGTCGACCAACGCCGCCTTTCTGGTCGAAGCGATGGAAAACGGCTCTGCTTCCGACAAGCGGTCTTCGGAAGTCAGCGCACTGACACAGTCGATCCTGAATTGCGAGCGCCGCATCGCGGCGCTGTCGCGCCAGGACGGCATGATGAAAGAGCTCCGTCATTCGCTGGATACGGTCTTTGACGAGGATGCCTCCTCGGCCGCCGCGGCGGAATTCGCCTGGCCGGCAGGCGCCGGCAGAGGTTGAACGTGAAGGCTCGGAACTGTTGCAACAGATTTGATGCAAGGCGGGAAGCAGAAGCAATCGAGAGGGTCACAAGGAAGGTCAAGGTTGGCCCGTGCAGGAGCGGTTCGAACGTCGACTTTGGGTTGGGGACACACAGCGCAAAGGTGAGTTTGGTATGAATTGGAATCCGAAACCTACGACGGCAATTGACGCACCGCCTCTCGCATATCGGACCGGACAAGCCGCCCGGCGGCTGGGGTCGCTCGGTGCGTTGCTGCTGGCTGCTCTTGGCGGTTTCCTGGCAACCCCTTCCCATGCCCAGGACATTCCGACATCGCCGTCCTTTGTCGATGATTTCAAAAGCTTCGACCGCACGCGCTGGTATGTTTCCGACGGCTGGAACAACGGCAGCCATCAGAATTGCACCTGGTCGAAAAATATGGTCGAACTGTCGAATGGTGTGCTGTCGCTCGGCTTCGAAAAGCAGACGCTGAAGGATCGCGACTACGTCTGCGGCGAGATCCAGACCAAGCAGCGCTTCGGCTATGGCACCTATGAGGCACGGCTGAAGACCGATACCGGCTCCGGCCTCAACGCCGCGTTCTTCACCTATATCGGTCCAAGCGACAAGCAGCCCTGGGACGAGATCGACTTCGAGGTCCTGACCAAGGACACCTCCAAGGTGCAGGTCAACGCCTATATCGCGGGCAAGGGCAAGAACGAGAAACTGGTCGACGTACCGGGCGGCACGGAGAAGGCCTTCAACGACTACGCCTTCGTCTGGCAGAAGGACAGCTTGCGATGGTACGTCAACGGCCAACTGGTGAACACGATTACCGACCCGGCGAAGCTGCCCAGCCATGCACAGAAGATATTCTTCAGCTTTTGGGGCAGCGATACGATGAAGGGCTGGATGGGAGCGTTCGCGGATCCGGGCCGCAAGCTTTCCCTGCAGGTCGAGCGGGTCGCCTTCACGGCGCTCGGCGAACCCTGTCAATTTCCGGAATCGCTGGCATGCAGTGTAAAGTAGTTGGGAAAGTCGATTTGAACCGGCGGGGCCGAAAACGGTCCGCTGCCTTGCATGGGAATGAAACCGAATGAATTTGACGGTGTTTGGAATTGGCTATGTCGGCCTCGTGCAGGCGGCGGTGCTTGCCGAAGTCGGGCACCAGGTGGTGTGCGTCGACATCGACGCCGCCAAGGTCGAGCGGCTCAACCAGGGCCTGGTTCCCATTTTCGAACCCGGTTTGGAAAACCTCGTCAAGGAGAACCATGCCGCCGGCCGCATCAAGTTCACAACGGATGCCGCCGCCGCTGTCAGGCACGGCGAGATCCAGATGATCGCGGTCGGCACGCCGCCGGGCGAGGACGGCTCGGCCGACCTCAAATATGTGCTGGCAGTCGCCGAGACCATCGGCCGCGAAATGGACAAACCCAAGATCGTCGTCGGCAAGTCGACGGTGCCGGTCGGCACCTGCGAAAAGGTGAAGGCCAGGATCGCCGACACGCTGAAGAAAAGAGGCCGCGAGGACCTGGCTTTCGATGTCGCTTCAAATCCGGAATTCCTCAAGGAAGGGTCCGCGGTTGCCGACTGCATGAAGCCGGACCGCATCATCGTCGGCACCGACAGCGAGGACACCGAGGCTGTGATGCGCGAACTCTACGCGCCGTTCAATCGCAACCACGAGAAGATGATCGTGATGGACGTGCGCAGCGCAGAATTCACCAAATATGCCGCCAACTGCATGCTGGCGACCAAGATCAGCTTCATGAACGAGATGGCCAATCTGGCCGAACAACTCGGCGCCGACATCGAGGAGGTCCGCAAGGGCATCGGCAGCGATCCGCGCATCGGCTACCATTTCATCTATCCGGGCCTCGGCTATGGCGGCTCGTGCTTCCCGAAGGATGTGCGGGCGCTGATCAAGACCGCCGAAGGCGTCAAGTTCGACGCCAAGCTGCTGCGCGCCGTTGAGGAGCGCAACAACGCACAGAAATCGGTTCTCTTCGACAAGGTGGACCGCTATTTCAAGGGCAACCTCAAAGGCAGGACCTTTGCGCTCTGGGGTCTGGCCTTCAAGCCCAACACCGACGACATGCGTGAGGCGCCGGCGCGCGTCCTGATGGAGGCGCTCTGGAAGGCCGGCGCCAATGTGCAGGCCTATGATCCCGAGGCGATGCAGGAATGCCAGGCCATCTACGGGCTGCGCGACGACCTGCTTCTGTGCGGCACCAAGGAGGCGGCGCTGCGCGGCGCCGATGCGCTGCTGATCGCCACAGAATGGAAGAGCTTTCGCGCGCCGTCCTTCGACGCGGTGAAGGACGCGCTGACCACGCCGGTCATCTTCGACGGCCGCAACCTCTATGACCCCAAGGTCATCGCCCGCCATGGCATCGAATATCACTCGATCGGCAGAATGGCGGCATGAGACCGGGCCCTGTCAGACGGATGCAAGACCGGTCCGCACACGGCCTGCGGACGCTGGGGTTGAGCGCGTATTTCTGTGTGGAGTTGTAGCTGATGGTGCTGGACGTAAAGCCGGAGCAAATCACCAAGGATCATTTCGATCTCGTCGCGATCGGTTCCGGCTTCGGTTCGGCCTTCTTCCTGCATGAGTTCGCCAGGCGCCGAAAGGCGCGCATTCTGGTGCTGGAGTGGGGACGCCACAACACCCATGAATGGCAGCTCGAACAGAACGTCAACACCGACATCGAAGACGAGACGACCTACAAGACCAATTCCGACAAGCCGTGGAACTACACGATCGGACTGGGTGGCGGGACGAACTGCTGGTTCGCGCAGACGCCAAGATTTCATCCCAATGATTTCCGGCTGAAAAGCACCTACGGCATCGGTAATGACTGGCCGATCAGTTATGACGACGTCGAGCCGTTCTACTGCGACGCGGAAGACATCATGTCGATCTCCGGCGACCCCGACATGGCGGCGATGCTGCCCCGCTCGAAGCCGTTTCCGCAACCGCCGCATCGCATGTCGACACCGGACAGGATGATGAAGGCGGCGCAGCCCGACCAGCACTTCGTCATGCCAACCGCGCGGGCTCGCGTGCCGACCGCGCAGCGCAGCTCGTGCTGTGCCAATCTGCGTTGCTGGCTGTGCCCGGTCGACGCCAAATTCACCGTCAACAACGGGTTGATGCACGTCTTCGAGCATCCCGACATCTCGGTCTGCCTCGGTGCGGAAGTGCGCCGGCTCGATCACGTCGGCGGTGCTGTCCGTTCGGTCACGTTCAGCCATGACGGCAAGGAATACCAGGTCAGCGGCGATCTCTTCATT
>NZ_RZRA01000554.1:0-3779 GCF_003998945.1 Mesorhizobium sp. M7A.F.Ca.CA.003.01.2.1
CACCATGACCAGCGCCAGCAGAACCGCGGCTGCCGCCCAGGCGACGCCGACCGGCACCGCCATAAAGCGGCCCCAGGCCTGCGCCAGCCAGGACGATCCTGCCGGCTTGCGCGCAGGCCCGGCCTCGGCGTCGAGTGCCTTGGCAAAGCGGCTGAGCGCATCGGCCGGCGGCCGGATTGCTTCGTTGGCGGCCGTGGCGCCGGAGAATTCGGCTTCAGCTTCGCCAAGGGCGGCAAGTGCGGCCGGATCGCTGGCCAGCCATTCCTCGACCGCTTCCAGGTCGGAACCTTCCAGCGAGCCGTTCAGGTAGAACGGCAGCAGCGTTTCCATTTCGTCGCGGCGCGACATCTTTTCAGCGGCGCTCATGGCCACCCCCTGTCGTAACCGGCGGCCTTGAGAGCCTCGCCGAGTTTCTTGCGGGCGTAGAACATCCGGGTCTTGACGGTGGCGACCGGAATGTCGAGCACCTCGCTGATCTCGCTCACCGACTGCCCGTGATAATAGGCAAGATCGATGACGACGCGATGCTCTTCCGGCAAGGCGTCGACGAAGCGCCGCAGGGCGGCCGCCTTGTCTTCCTTCATGGTGACGACTTCCGGCGTGTCGGCGCCGTCGGGCACCGCGGCGGCGGCCTCGTCGTCGATCCAGTCTTCCTTCTTCTTGCGCAGAAAGGACAGCGCCTTGAAACGGGCAATGCCGAGCAGCCATGTCGAGACTTCGGAACGCCCTTCGAAGCCGGGCGCCTGGCGCCACAACTCGAGGAAGACTTCGTTGGCGATATCGTCGGCCATCATTTCCGATCCCGTCTGGCGCGCCACGAAGCGGTAGACCCGCGCGTGGTGACGCATGAACAGGAGCCGCACGGCGGCTCGGTCGCCCTTCGCGACCCGGTCGACAAGCGCGCGATCGGTCTCCGTCGCTGCCGTCATGGCCGGTCGAGCCGCCTGGCTCCTGTCTGCTCTGTCGCTGATCGGCCCAAAAAGGTTCATCCTCCGCCAAGGAATTTTGCGGAGGCTAACCGAAGAGCGCGGAGGTTGCCAGAGGTGCGCCTCTTCCTTCTCCCACAAGGGCAGAAGGGAAGAGCTTCGCGGACCGCTTCTCACTCCAAGAAAGACTTCGCCTTCATCGTCGCGGGCACGGGAACGCCCAGTCGGCTCAGCACCGTCGGCGCCAGCTGCAGCTGGTCGAGTAGTGTGTCCGCATCCGGCCCTTTGCCTTGTCCAAAATAATACAGCGCGAAATCCTGCATCTCGTCGTCATGGCCGCCGTGATGGCCACGATCGGTCTGGCCGTGATCGGCGGTGACGATCACCTCATAGCCGGCTTCGATCCAGCGTGGCAGGAAGGCGGCCAGCATGCCGTCCATCGCATAGACGGCATGGTCCATCTCGTGGCAGTCGTGGCCGAAGCGGTGTCCCATCGAATCCAGCGTGCAGGTGTGCAGGATGCCGTAGTCGATGCCATGGCGTTTCGTCAGCATGGTCAGCGTCGCGAACAGGTCGACATCGCTCGGCGTCATCTGGTTGCGGAGATTGTAACCGGTCATGGTGTGGAAGCGGCCATGCGTGATCGGCCCGCCTGGCTCGTCGAATTCCATGCCCTCCACCAGGTCGAACGGGTAGGCGCGGAAGAATTCCGACCAGTAGGAATGGGTCACCGCCCCCGTCTTGCCGCCTGCCTTGCTGACCTCGGAGAAGATATCGGGCTGCTCGACGCGGAAACGGTTCTCATTGGAGAGAATCCCGTGCACCTGCGGCGAAACCCCGGTGTGGATCGAGGCATAGCAGCAGGCCGAGGTCGACGGCAGCACCGAGCGCATCTTCCAGACCTGCGCCTCGCCCGATTGCACCCAGCCTTCGAGATTGCCCATCAGCCGGCGCCAGTTCCGGTAAGGCACGCCATCGAGGATGATCAGCAGAAGCTTGGATTTGAGCGCCACGGGCTGCTCCATGCGGTTGGCGGTTGAAACGGGAACGCCGTGTGCCGTCCCGGGCACACGGCGTTCTGATAGATGAAATCGGACGATCAGGGTCCGCTCAAGCGTTGAGCCAGCACTCGGCAAGCGCGTAGCCGTCCATCATTTCGCCGATAGGGCTCTTGGCATAGCCGCCGATCTTGTTGGTGGCGGCCGCGTCGATGAACTGGTTGAAGAAGGGCACGATCAGCCCGCCTTCGTCACGCATCATCACTGCCATATCGTGGTAGATCGCCTGGCGCTTGGCCTGGTCGAGCTCGCCGCGCGCGGTAAACAGCATCTTGTCGAATTCCGGCCGCTTGAAGCGCGTGTCGTTCCAGTCGGCGGTCGAGACATAGCCGGTGGAATACATCTGGTCCTGCGTGGCGCGTCCGCCCCAGTAGGAGAGCGAGAAAGGCTGCTTGTTCCAGACCTCCGACCAGTAGCCGTCGCCGGGTTCGCGCTTGATCTCGATCTTGATGCCGGCTTTGGCGCAGGACTGCTGATAGAGCTGTGCGGCATCGACGGCGCCCGGGAAGGCGACGTCCGAGGTGCGCAGCACGATCGAGCCGCTGTGGCCTGATTTCTTGTAGGCTGCCGCCGCCTTGTCCGGATCGAACTTGCGCTGTTCGATATCGGCGGAAAACAGCGGATAGGCCTCGTTGATCGGGAAGTCGTTACCCACCGAGCCATAGCCGCGCAGGATCTTTTCCAGCATCTCGTCGCGGTCCATGGCTAGCTTCAGCGCCATGCGCAGATCGTTGCTGTCGAAAGGTGCGGTGTCGCAGAACATGTTGAACGGATAGTAGCCCTTGCCCGAGACGTTCTCGATGGAAACGCCCGCGATGCGCTTGACCAGATCGACGACCTTGGGTTCGACGCGGTTGATCATGTGCACCTGGCCGCCTTGCAAGGCTGCAAGCCGTGCGGTCGCATCATTGATGACGATGATCTCGACCTGGTCGGCATGGCCGGCCTTGTCGCCAAGCCAGTAATTGGCGAAACGCTCGCCGCCATGGCGCACGCCTGGCTGGTTGACGCTAACCTTGTAGGGTCCGGCGCTGATGCCGGCATTCGGATCGTCCTTGCCGCCATTCGGCTGGATGACGAGATGGTAGTCGGCCATCAGATAGGGGAAGTCGGCATCGGCGTCGCCGAGCGTGACGATGACTTCCTTGCCGCTCGCCTTGACGCCCTTGATGTTCTTGAGGATGCCGAGTGCTCCGGACTTGGACTTCTCGTCCGCATGGCGCTCGATGGTGGCGGCAACGTCCTCCGCGCCGACCGTCTTGCCATTGTGGAACTCGATGCCATCGCGGATCTTGATCGTCCATGTCTTGGCGTCGGCTGAGGCGCCAATCTCTTCGGCAATCAGGTTGACCAGCTTGTTGTCCGGTGTGAGGCGCACAAGATACTCGCCCCAAAGCTTGCCAAAGCTGAAGGTTACCTGGCTGAGATTCAGCGCCGGATCGAGGCTGTTGGTGGATTCCCCGCCCTGCAGGCCAGCCTTGATGATACCGCCCTTCACCGCCGTCTGGGCAAATGCCTTGCCGGCCAGCGCCGGCATCATGGCCGCCGATACGCCGAGCGCGGCGGCGCGCCCAAGAAAGGCACGGCGCGATATCCGGCCGTGACCGGCGAGTTCGGCGAGATAATCGAGTTCAGTTTTCATGTCCTACCCCTGTTTAAAAGTCGTGCGAGCGGCGCTCGTCCCGAAGGACGTGTGGCGCTCTAGTGTTGCATCCGGATGACGGTCGCTGACGCCCCTATGTGGCAGCTTGGTCTGACACAATTTCCAGGGGAAGCGCCTGCCTTTTTCTTCCGG
>NZ_RZRA01000555.1:0-3774 GCF_003998945.1 Mesorhizobium sp. M7A.F.Ca.CA.003.01.2.1
GTCGCGGCGGCACTTCCCGGCGCCAAGCTGCTTTATCTGGAAAGCCCGACCTCGATGATGTTCGAGCTGCAGGACATCGCGCATCTGACACGGTTGGCCAAGGAACAGGGCATCGTCACCACGATCGACAATTCCTGGGCGACGCCGGTGTTCCAGAAGCCGATCACGCATGGCGTCGACCTGGTGCTGCATTCGGCCTCGAAATACCTTGGCGGCCACAGCGATACGGTCGCGGGCGTCGTGGCGGGTTCGGCTGCCCACATCAAGCACATCAACGAGCAGACCTATTCCTATCTCGGCGGCAAGCTGTCACCGTTCGAAGCGTGGCTTTTGCTGCGCGGCCTGCGCACGCTGCCGCTGCGCCTGCCGCACCACATGAAGAGCGGCCTGACCATCGCCGAACGGCTGAAGGCGCATGCCGCTGTCGAGCGGGTCAACCATCCCGTCTATTCGAACCACCCGGGCAAGGCGACGCTGGCCGGCTATGCCGGGCTGTTCTCCTTCGAGGTTACGGACGAGATTGACATCCCCGTCTTCGTCGACGCGCTGAAATATTTCCGCATCGGCGTCAGTTGGGGCGGGCATGAAAGCCTGGTCGTGCCGGCCAAGGCGTCGCTGGAGCAGACGCCGGGCCTGAATTCGATGGCGCGCTTCGGCGTCAGCCCCCGAACCATCCGCTTCAATGTCGGATTGGAGAGTGTCGAAGACCTGTGGGCGGATGTCGCCCAAGCCTTCGAAAAAGCCAGAAAATAACAAGCGGGTTCAAAATGGGAGTCTTGAACATGAAAAAACTGACCGTCATGCTTGCCACCGTTGCGGGACTGGCGATTTCCGCCGGAAATGCTGTGGCCGATTCGACCCTGAAAATGGTCGAAGTCATCACCAGCCCGCCACGCACCGAATTCCTGAAGAAGCAGATCGCCGAGTTCGAAACGGCCAATCCAGGCATCAAGGTCGAGCTGATCTCGCTGCCCTGGGGGCAGGCGTTCGAGAAATTCCTGACCATGGTGCAGGCCGGCGACACGCCCGACGTGGTCGAGATGCCGGAACGCTGGATGGGCCTCTATGCCAACAATGCCCAGCTCGAGGATCTCGGCCCGTATATGGCCAAATGGGACGACGCCAAGACGCTGGGCGACCGCGCCAAGCAGTTCGGCTCGACCGTCAACAACACCCAGTTCATGATCCCCTACGGCTACTATGTGAACGCGCTGTTCTGGAACAAGAAGCTGTTCAAGGAGGCAGGTCTGGACGGCCCGCCGGCCACGCTCGACGAGTTCGTCGCCGACTCCAAGAAAATCTCCGCCATTCCGGGCAAATACGGCTACTGCCTGCGCGGCGGGCCGGGTGCCTTCAACGGCATGCACATGTTCATGAACATCGCTCAGGGCAAGGGTGGCTACTTCAACGAGGACGGCACTTCGACGATCAACGAGGAGGGCTCGGTCAAGGGCCTGCAGATGCTGGCCGATATGTACAAGGACGGCCTGGCGCCGAAGGATGCGGTGAGCTGGGGTTTCAACGAAACGGTCACCGGCTTCTATTCCGGCACCTGCGCTATGCTCAACCAGGATCCGGACGCGCTGCTCGGCATCGCCGACAAGATGAGCGCCGACGATTTCGCGGTAGCGCCATTGCCGGTCGGGCCGAGCGGCAAATCCTATCCGACACTCGGCTATGCCGGTTGGGCCATGTTCGCCAACTCGCAGCACAAGGACGACGCCTGGAAGCTGATGGCGACCCTTTTGTCGCCGAAGGACAATCTGGAATGGGCCAAGGAAGTCGGCGTCGTCCCGATCCACAACGGTGCCGACCAGGATCCCCATTTCAAGACCGAGCAGTTCAAGGGCTGGTTCACAGAGCTCAGCGACAGCTCCAAATATGAAATGGTCACCCCGCCGACGCATCTGGAGAACCTCGGCAATTTCGTCGACCAGGTGGCGATCAAGAATTTTCAGGAAGTGCTGCTTGGCCAGAAGACGGCCAAGGACGTCGCCGACCAGTGGGCTGCCTTCCTGACCAAGGAACAGCAGGACTGGATGGCGAAGAACAAGAAATAAGCGCGTTCTTTCCTTCTCCCGTTCACGGGGAGAAGGTGTCACGAAGTGACGGATGAGGGGCGGCGGTAGTTTTGCCTACTTTGCGCTGCCCCTCATCTGCCTGCCCATCCTTCGCAGCCGCTGCGCTGCAGCTTCGGAGGGTGAACCGGCACTTCTCCCCGCTCATTGTCCATCCGCTGCTCCAGGGAGCCGATCCTCACCCAATGACCTATGCCGTGTCCGAAATACGATCCGTCGGCAAGCCTCGAAAGAAGCGGCTGTCGCATGCCGCTATCGAGCCATGGCTCTATCTCAGCCCGGCGATCATCCTGCTGGTCGTGGTGCTTCTGGTGCCGCTGGTCATCGGCATCAGCTACTCCTTCCGCAAGTTCTCCGCCTTCAAGTCCGAATATGTCGGGCTCGGCCAGTATCAGGCGATGCTGTCGGATCAGGTGCTGGGCCAGGCGCTGGTCAACACGTTGTGGTGGACGGTCGCCAGCCTTTTCTTCCAGTTCTTCCTCGGCCTTGGCCTGGCGCTTCTGCTCGACAAGCCGTTTCGCGGCCGCAAGGCTGTACAAGCCCTGGTGTTCCTGCCCTGGGCGGTGCCGTCCTTCCTGTCGGGCCTGACTTGGGCCTGGCTGTTCAATCCGATCATCGGCCCGCTGCCGCACTGGCTGTTTGCATTGGGTCTGAAGGCCGAGCCGACCAATGTGCTGTCCGATCCGTCAACCGCCATGTGGGGGCCGATCGTCGCCAATATCTGGTTCGGCATTCCGTTCTTCGCCATCACGCTCCTGGCGGCGCTGAAGTCGATCCCGTCGGAACTGCATGAGGCTGCGGCCATCGATGGAGCCTCGCCCTGGCAGCGCTTCACCAAGGTGACGCTGCCGTTTCTGGCGCCGACCATCGCCATCACCGTGATGTTGCGCACCATCTGGATCGCCACCTTCGCCGACCTGATCTTCGTCATGACCGAAGGCGGACCGGCCGGCTCGACCAACACTGTGCCGGTCTACATCTATGTCAGCGCCTTCAAATCGCTGGACAAGGGCTATGCCTCGGCGGTGGCCGTGCTGCTATTGGTCCTGCTCATTGCCTATGCGATTGCGCTGATCGGTATCCGCCGCACCCTGGTGAGGCACGTCTGATGATCGCAGGACGCACAGCCTCGCAGCGCTTCTTCGGCGGCATCGGCCTCTACGCGGCAATCGCGGCTTACGTGCTCTTTGCCTTGTTCCCGATCTACTGGACGCTGAAGATCTCGGTCACGCCGGAGCGGCTGCTTTATTCCGAAGGCATCACCTTCTGGCCGTCGCACATGACGCTGCAGAACTTCGTCACCGTGCTCGAGGCCACCGATTTCCCCCGCTATTTCCTCAACAGCGTCATCGTCTCGGTATCGACGGCGGCACTGGTGACAATCATCGCCACGCTTGCCGGTTATGCCATGTCGCGCTTCACCTTTCGCGGCAAGGCAGCACTGGCGCTGATGTTGCTTTTGACCCAGACCTTTCCGCTGGTGATGGTCATTCCGCCGATCTACCGCGTGATGGGTCAGATCGGACTGATCAACAGCCTGACCGGGCTGATCATCATCTACACCGCCTTCAACACGGCTTTTGCCACCTTCCTCATGCAGTCCTTTTTCGACGGCATCCCCAAGGATCTGGAGGAAGCGGCGATGATCGACGGCTGCACGCGTGCGCAGGCGATGCGCAAGGTGATTGTACCGCTG
>NZ_RZRA01000556.1:0-3760 GCF_003998945.1 Mesorhizobium sp. M7A.F.Ca.CA.003.01.2.1
GCGCAAGGCAATGGCCACGGCGCGCTTGGCGTCCTTCTGGCCGATGATGAAGCGGTCGAGTTCCGAAACGATTTCGCGGGGAGAAAATGTGCTCATATCACTAAATTCCACTTTGCCACTGCTTGATGGCCTCGAACGGATGCAGCAGCATGATCACGTTGAGTGTCAGATTGTCCCGGATGAGGTAGCCGGTGCCGAGTTCGAAGATGATGGCGAGGCTGACGATCACCCATATAGGTAGCCTTCGCGCCATCACAAATCCCAGCACCATGGCCAGTGTGTCCGACACCGAATTGATGATGCTGTCGCCATAGTAATCGAGCGAAATGGTGCCGGCGCGGTAGCGGTCGATGATGAACGGGCTGTTTTCCAGCAGCTCCCAGCCGCCCTCGATGAAGACGGCGAACGCCAGCCTCAGGCCGATCGGCGAACGCGGGAACAGGAACCGCGCCAGCGCATAGAACAGGAAGCCGTGGATGATGTGTGAGAAGGTGTACCAGTCCGAAATGTGCTGGGAATTCTCCGAACTGTTCACCACGCCATGCCAGAGCTTGACGTAGCCGCAGGTGCAGATCGGCGTCCGCCCCATGCCGTAGAGCGCCCCGGCCTGGAAGATGACCAGGGCAAGCACCAGCAGAAGCCCCATCCGCCAGCTGTCTTCGTAGGCCGAATAGCTGTTTTCCGTGGCCGGTGTCGTCATCGATTCATTCCCCCTCGTTTCGCGTCGCCGTCTCGACCATCACAAAGCCCTGTCACGCCTTCAGCGGCGGCAGCCGGCGGATCACGGCCGCCGGCAAGGTGAGGTTGACCACAATCCGCCGGATACGCTGCCAGCCGGCCCCGAACAGAATAATCAGCGCGCCAACAACGACCAGGATCAAGGCAAAAGGCGGGATGCCCGTCGAATCGGAGGCGGAATTCACCAGATAATAGATGCCCAGCGAGCCGAAGTAAGCCAATGTAGGAACCAGAAGCGAACGGCGGTCTATGGCCAGCGCGACATAGAGGAAGCCAAGGATCAGAATCGTCAGCATGATGGTTGCATTGGCATCCGGCGCGATATGTCCGAATACGACGTTTTGGCCGGTTGCCATGATAAAGAGCGGATGCACCAGCATCGGCGCCGAGACGACATGCAGCCAGAAAGCGCAATCGGACCAGATCTTGCGTCGATCCCTGTCGTAAATGTCAAAAGCGACACCCGTTGCGAACACGATCAGGCCGCAGATCAGCGGCATGTAAAGGGCCGCGCGAAGCAATTCGGGAACGTCCTCGAGGCGCGGCGGCGCAATCGCGCCGGTTGTCACACTGTCATACAGGATTATCGCCGTTTGCAGGAAGGCAAGCAGTGTGAAGGCGATGGCGATAGTCCCGGCAATGATGGGGACGCGAAAGCGCCAGAAATAGATCGCCGCCGCGATTATTCCTCCGCCCAGGAACAGATATCCGGCCCGGGACGCCGTCTGGCGCAACGCCAATAGCTGCCAGATGGTTTCCGGCTTGCGTATGCCGAAGCTGGCCTCCACTTGCAGCGCCAGAGCGGCCAGAATGGCGGCCATGAAAATCAGGGCAAGCACGGACGACGATAGCTTCATCCGGTGCTGACGCGTGACGATTTCGGCGAGCCCCCAGGCGAAAACCGCGAAGATGCCGGCGATCCAGAATGTCTGGCCTGGAAGCAAGGTGGTGAGGACAAAGAAGAAGCCGGCGCTGAGCAGAACGGTTCCCACGGTGACGAACAGATCGTTGCCGCCGCCGACCAGCCGCAGGTTTTCCTCGTCACCCTCGTCACTCTCATCATCGGCGCGCCTGGCCTCGGGGGCGAGAGCGACCGCGCGTTCCATGGCCTCCAACTGATCGCGCAAGGTCTGCGAGATCAAACCTTTCGCGACTGCCTTGTCGAGGGTTTCGGCGCTGATCAATTGGGCTCCTGCGTCGCGTCGCGCGCCATCATCAGGGCTGGCCCGTACTCCGATGTTCTGGTGTCAAAGGCAACAAAGCCGGCCTTTTCGTAGGCGCGGATCGCCCTGACATTGGCGGGATCCGGGTCGATGATGACGCGCGGAACACCTTCCTCGAAAAGCTGTTCGACGAATTGGCGCACGATCGCCGAGCCATGGCCACGCCCGACCAGCTCCGGCACGCCGATCGACACGTCGATGCCGAGCGTGCCGAACGGCTGGTCGGCGTAGGGGTGGTCGTCTTCCAGATGCGGGTCGTAGCTCTGCAGATAGGCGATCGGCTTGCCGTCGAGCTCGACGATCAGCGGCTCGACGGAAATCGAGTCGATATGATCGCTAATCCCGGCGATTTCCGTCTCCGGATCGTCCCACCACTCTGCAACATGCGGCTGGGCAAGCCAGCCGGCGATCATCGGCAGGTCTTTCTCCGTCACCGGCCGAAAATCATAGGTCACCACCTCTTCAGGCGGCATCGAGCGTTTCGACGACGAAATTGTTGTTGGTGTAGACGCAGATGTCGGATGCGATCTGCATCGCCTTGCGGGCGATCTCCTCGGCATCCTTGTCGCTGTCCATCAGCGCGCGGGCCGCGGCCAGCGCGTAATTGCCGCCCGAACCGATGGCCATGACGCCGAATTCGGGTTCGAGCACGTCGCCGGTGCCGGTCAGCGCCAGCGAGACTGACTTGTCTGCCACCAGCATCATCGCTTCCAGCCGGCGCAGATAGCGGTCGGTGCGCCAGTCCTTGGCGAGCTCGACGCAGGCGCGCGTCAGCTGGTCGGGATATTGTTCGAGCTTGGCCTCGAGCCGCTCCAAAAGCGTGAAGGCGTCGGCGGTGGCGCCGGCGAAACCGGCAATCACATTGCCGCCCTTGCCGATGCGGCGCACCTTCTTGGCGTTGCCCTTCATGATGGTCTGGCCAAGGCTGACCTGGCCGTCGCCGGCGATCACCACCTTGTTGCCCTTGCGCACCGTCACGATGGTCGTGGCGTGCATGGTCAGTTCATTGGACATTTCTTGGGCTCCGAGCAGCGCCATCCCGATAAGGCGATTGGCGCGGTACGAGTAACTTTGATCGGCCATATGTATGCATGGGGCCGGTGATTGCAAATCGCTCTCTGGCAAGGCCGATACCGATGCCGGAGGCAACTGGCAATCGCCGGATCATGCTGCTAGAAGGCTTTCGTTTTCAAGCCTGCGAGCGCTTGAAGCCTCTGAGCCGGTCACGATGTGAACCTCTGGACAAGGATAGAGTGATGCCGCCCCGTTCCGCCGAAGCGAGCCGTAAGACCAAGGAAACCGACATCTCCGTGTCGGTCCATGTCGACGGGTCCGGCAAGTCGGATATCGCTACGGGCGTCGGCTTCTTCGATCATATGCTGGACCAGCTGTCGCGCCATTCCCTGATCGACATGACGGTCAGGGCCAAGGGCGACCTGCATATCGACGATCACCACACGGTCGAGGACACCGGCATCGCGCTCGGCCAGGCCTTGACCAAGGCGCTCGGCGAGCGGCGCGGCATCATGCGCTATGCCTCGATCGACCTTGCCATGGACGAGACGCTGACGCGCGCCGCGATCGATGTGTCCGGCCGTCCCTTCCTGGTCTGGAACGTTTCCTTCTCGTCGCCGAAGATCGGCACCTTCGACACCGAACTGGTGCGCGAGTTCTTCCAGGCGCTGGCGCAGAATGCCGGCATTACGCTGCATGTCACCAACCACTATGGCGCCAACAACCATCACATCGCCGAGACCTGCTTCAAGGCGGTGGCGCGCGCGCTGCGCGCTGCTCTCGAA
>NZ_RZRA01000557.1:0-3741 GCF_003998945.1 Mesorhizobium sp. M7A.F.Ca.CA.003.01.2.1
AGCTTGAGCAGGGCCGGATTGGACTGCAGCAGGGAAAACAGCTGGATGCCGGCCGGCAGGCCGGCGAGAAATTCGTCGAAGCGCATCAGCGCTTCGTCGGCCCGGCGCGTCTGGCCGAAGGAGCGCAGCAGCGCCGGCGTCAATTCCGTCAGCCGCTCGCGCGCCTCCGCCGACTGGGTGACGCGATAGCGACCGAAATGCCAGCCTCGGATGACGCGGCAGATGTCGCTTGGCCGCTGGAAGCCGAGGCCGTGCAAGGTCTGCAGCGTATCGGGATCGTCGACATCGCCGGTGAAGACGAGATTGCCGATGCCTGTCGACAGTTCGGGTGCTGTTTCGAACAGTGCCGCGTAGTGGCGTTCGACCTGCTGCAACGAGGCGCGAAACGCCTGGGAAAAGGCAGAAGCATCGGCAAAGGCGAGCATGCGGGCGATGCGCTCCAAGCCTTCATCATCTTCCGGCAGCGTGTGGGTCTGCTCGTCGGCAACCATCTGCACGGCATGTTCGACGCGGCGCAGGAACCAGTACTGGCGGGCGAGCGCATCGCGCGCCTCGGTGGTGATCCAGCCGCGTGTCGCAAGCTCGCCGAGCATCGGCACGGTCTCGCGGCCACGCAGTTCAGGGAAGCGTCCGCCGGCGATAAGCTGCTGGGTCTGGACGAAGAACTCGATCTCGCGAATGCCGCCGCGGCCGAGCTTGACGTTGTGGCCCTTGACCGCGATCTCACCATGGCCCTTGTGGGCGTGGATCTGACGCTTGATCGAATGGACGTCGGCAATCGCCGCGTAATCCATGTATTTGCGCCAGATATAGGGCTGAAGCTCCTTGAGGAAGGTAGCGCCCGCGGCCAGATCGCCAGCCACCGGACGTGCCTTGATCATGGCGGCGCGCTCCCAGTTCTGGCCGCGCGCCTCATAGTAGCGCAGTGCCGCCTCAACCGGGATCGCCAGCGGTGTCGAACCGGGGTCGGGGCGCAGCCTCAGATCGGTGCGGAAGACATATCCGTGCTCGGTGCGGTCCTGCAGGATGCGAACCAGGCGGCGCGTCAGCCGCGAAAACAATTCGGTGGCGTCGAGCGGGTCGACGACCGCCGGTGCTTCCGGATCGAAGAAAACCACCAGATCGATGTCCGAGGAAAAATTCAGCTCATGTGCCCCGAGCTTGCCCATGCCGAGCAGGATCCAACCCGACTGTTTCGACGGGTTGTCGACATCCGGCAGTTTGAGTTTGCCCTGGCCGTGCGCGTCGCGCAGCAGGAAGTCGACGGCGGCACGGGTACAGGCGTCAGCGAGGTCGCTCAACCGCCGGACCGTCAGCGCCGTTTCGGCCTCGCCGGCAAGATCGGCCAGCGCGATGAGGAAATGCGCCTCCGCCTTCCACTGGCGCAGCTCCATCATCAGGCCGGATTCCGAAAGGGTCTCCGCCAAATGCGCCAGGTCTATGGCGGCGCCGATCGCTTTCAGCCGAGCCTCGATTGTCTGCTCGAACAGCCCGTCCAGGATTTGCGGCCGGCGACGTGCCGTATCGCGCAGGAACGGCGACAGATCGAAGACGGCGGCGAGGAAATCCTGGCCCTCCCCTTTGCCGGCCAGAAACTTGGCCAGCCGCGTCAGCCCTTCTTCGCGTGCGGCGGACGCGATCTCGGCCAGTTCCAGCCGCGCACGGTCCTCGTCCAGCGGAACAAGCCTGGCCGCCGGCTTCAGCAGCCAATCTTTCGCTCTCGCAGTCGTGCTCATCAGTGATCCTCCCGAACCGGGAAACTCATGACCACGGATAGTCCAGGATTGCCAGGCAAGAGTTCAAGCCGGCCATTGTGGAATGTCATGACCGCCTTGGCGAGGCTGAGGCCAAGACCGGAACCCGGTTGCGAACGGCTCTTCTCCAGCCGCACGAAACGTTCCGTGGCACGCGCGCGGTCGCCATCGTCGGGAATGCCGTGGCCATTGTCGGCAACCGACAGGCGAACGTCCGCACCGGTTCGCTCGAGCGTGACGCGCACCGCCGGCTGGGCATTGGCGCCGGTGGAATATTTGATGGCGTTGTCGACGATGTTCGACAGCGCCTGACCGATCAGTTCGCGGTTGCCGTTGACGGACACCGCCTCGTGCGCGTCTGCTTCCAGCGACACGCCCGCCTCTTCCGCCACCGGCTCATAGAGCTCGACGACATCGCGTACGGCTTCCGCAAGATCGACGCGGTTCGTATTTTCAGACGAGTAGCCAGCCTCCAGCCGGGAGATCATCAGGATGGCGTTGAAGGTTTTTATCAACTGGTCCGACTCGGCGATGGTGCCTTCCAGCGCCTGCCGGTAGTCGGTGGGCTTTTGCTTGCCCGAAAGCGTCGCTTCGGCCCGGTTGCGCAGCCGGGTCAGCGGCGTCTTCAGATCATGCGCGATGTTGTCGGAAACCTGCTTCAAGCCTTCGTTCAGCGTGGCGATCCTGGCCAGCATGGCATTGAGATTTTCGGAGAGCCGGTCGAACTCGTCGCCAACCCCCGTCACCGGCAGCCTGCCCGACAGATCGCCGCCCATGATGCGACGGCTGGCTTCCGACACGCTGTCGATGCGCTTCAGCGCAGCGCGGCCGACAAAAAACCAGATCAGCAATCCGCCCAGCCCCATCATGCCGAGCGCCAGCATCAGCGCACGGCGGATGACGGCACGAAACCGTTCCGGCTCGCCAAGGTCGCGGCCGACCAGCATGATCATCTGGTTCGGCAGCCGCAGCACCAGCGCAATGGCGTTGTGGCCTTTTTCGCCCTGCGCCTGCGCATCGTTCTGCTCGGATTGGGTGGTGGTACCCTGCTCGGCGGGAAGGTTGCGCAGGCGCTCGAGCTCTCCCTCGCCAAAGCGCTGATAAGAGAACGGACTGCTGGTCCAGCCTTCGGTTTCGAGAACGCCAGGTTCGAGGCTCTGCACGTTGCCGGTCAGGATCTGGCCGTTGGCGTCGGCGATCAGGTAAAGGTTTGCGCCGGGCTGGCGCGAGCGCGCTTCGACCACGCGGACCAGTACCGGCAGGCCACCGCGCTGATAGGCGCGGGCAAGGCCGAGCACTTCGTCATTGATGGTCTCCTGCGTCTGCGCGGTCAGCATTCGCGCCGACAGCGAGGTCATGTAGAAGACGAGCGCCACCGCGCAGAGCGCGAAGAGCAGGAAGTAGAGCGCCGAAAGCCGCGCTGCCGTCGTCTTCATGATGGCGGGCACGGAAAGAGCCATGCCGCAGCTAACCACTCTTCAGCATATAGCCGGCGCCGCGAACCGTATGCAGGATGGGCTTGTCGAAGCCCTTCTCTATCTTGCCGCGCAGCCGGGAGACATGGACGTCGATGACATTGGTCTGCGGATCGAAATGGTAGTCCCAGACATTTTCCAGCAGCATGGTGCGCGTCACCACCTGGCCGGCATGCCGCATCAGATATTCGAGCAAGCGGAACTCACGCGGCTGCAGCGTTATCTCGCGTGACGCACGGCGGACCGAATGCGACAGCCTGTCGAGTTCGAGATCGCCGACGCGGTAGACGGTTTCCGCTTCCTTGGCACTGGCGCGCCGGTTCAGCACCTCGACGCGGGCGAGAAGCTCGGAGAAGGCATAGGGCTTTGTCAGGTAATCGTCGCCGCCGGCGCGCAAACCCGTGACCCGGTCATCGACCTCGCCGAGCGCCGACAGGATCAGCACCGGCGTCGTGTTGCCCCTGGACCTGAGACCGGCAATGACCGACAGGCCGTCGCGACGCGGCATCATC
>NZ_RZRA01000558.1:0-3740 GCF_003998945.1 Mesorhizobium sp. M7A.F.Ca.CA.003.01.2.1
GAAGAACGATCTGGCGCCGATGGTCAAGCTCCTGGGTAATGCTGTCGCACAATATGCGATAAAAACCGAAACAGCCTCGCAAGAGCAGCAAACGCGGATGACCGGTCTTGCCGACGCAGTGATCAAGGTGGCGACTGGAGTGGAGAGAGCGGCAGCGGCCGCAGAAAAGACCGCAGAAACTGTCCAAGCGCAGCAGCGTTTGACTGAGGAGTTCATGGCTGTGATGCAGAAACACAGCAATGAAACACGCGGCCTCGTCGCAACCCTTACACAACATAGCCTCCCGGCCGTGCGCACTCCCCAGCCTCTGAGCAATGCGATAGCGAACGATGTCGAGCGAGTGGCGGCACCTTCCACTGTTGCCTCCCCTGTGGAGACGCCAATCAAGGTTTCGGATGACACGGAGGGCGACACCTTCCGATCGTTAAGCAGTCCGGCGGAGGTGGAGAAGGGTGAACCGCCAAAGAGAGCAAGTTGGTGGGGCAGGTGAGTGAGGTTAGCGGAACAGCCATTACGTTTGAGCGCAAGGGCTATGGCCGCGGCCTGATACTCGGCCTGACGATGGCTGAGACGATGCTGCTTCTCGTTTTCTGCCTTTTGCTTGCTGCAGGCGCGCTCATCGCCAAGACAAAGAAAGAGGCTGCGGCAGCGCAGAAGATTGCGCAGTCCCTCAATGAGAACGCTCGCAAGCTTGACGAGGAAAACAAGCGGTTGCTGGCTCAGCTGAATGCCATGGTCAAGCCTGCAAGTCGACGCAATGTACCAGATCAAGAATGGCGTGAATTGGTCCGGGCCAAAGAGGCCGCAGAGGCAATCAAAAAAGTGGGACTGACCCTTGAGGAAGCGGTGAAAAGCGCGCCGGCCGCCAAAGTCCTCTCTGACAACGACGTCGACGTTGATCAGGCCAAAGCCATGATCGAGAAGATGAAGGTTCTGCGCGAGCTCGGCTACGTTGGCACGGGCAAGACGTCCAAGGATCTTGCTGACGCACTGAAGAAGGCAAGGAACGAGGCCTCTGCTGACAAGCCACACGATTGGCCACCGATCATCAGTCTTAGCGAGCTCGATGGCTATAATTTCGATACTGGAAGTGCGGAGCTTTCCGGTGGCTTCAAAACGAAGTTGCGGCAGATGTCGAAGACCATTGCTGGAATTGCAACTTCCTATGGTGTGGACGTCATTGAGGTGATTGGCCACACGGACGAGCAGGCGATGTCCGGTGACTCATCGAATATGGACAGAGGCCTTCAGCCCGTACTGGCGCGCAAGATGGACATTGGCACACTCCATCCTGCCGACAATGCCGGGCTTGGATTAGCGCGAGCGATCTCCGTCACAGGCATCCTGCGCGATATGCCGGAACTGAAAGGCTTCACCATCCTGCCAATGTCCGGCGGCCAGTTGATATTGCCTGGCGACCGGCTCACCGACGGCGCACAGGCCGGCGACGTCAAGGCGAGGAGGCGAATTGAGATCAGGGTCAGGCAACGTTCGCGAGAGACAGATATTGGACTGGTTCCGGTACCAAAGTTGTGAGGCGAACTGCCCTTGGGTTTCGCTCACAGGGCTTGGGGGGGATTGCGGGGATGGGGTTTTACGTTCGAAAATCGATTAGTGCGGGACCTTTCCGCTTTAACTTCTCGTCTGGCGGGGTTGGCGCGTCCGTTGGCGTGCAAGGTCTTCGTATCGGGACTGGCCCACGAGGGCATTATATTCATGCAGGCGTCGGCGGTCTCTACTACCGAGGCACTTTGGGAAAGCGCAGCGCCAAGCAGACGCTGCAACTGTCTGAATTCCCATCTGGGCCAAAGCCCCATCCAACATCCTCACCCGTGGAATATGTCAGCGGTGGCGTCGTGATGAGAGAAATCGAGTCCGCCGATGTGATCGAGATGCGTGATGAGACATTTGCCAATGTGCTTGATGAAATCAATGCGAGGCAATCGCAGACGCGAATGTCGCTCATCCTGGCCGTGCTGTTTGGGATCGCCGGATTGATCGCAGGCGCAATGCTGGGAGGTGGGGTGGCGCTGATCGGTATTGCTGCCTTTTTGCCGGGCATGCTTATTGGCAACTGGTTGGACAGCTACCGCCGGGTGAGCGTGCTCTACTATGATTTGGAGCAGGACGCGGAGGCGGCCTACGGGCGACTTGTCGCCGCCTTTGACACGCTCACACGCTGCGCGGCGAGTTGGCATGTCGCGGCTGGTGGCAAGATAGAGGATCTGACGACTTGGAAGCGCAATGCGGGAGCCACGATGTTGGTCGATAAAAAGTCGACGACGCTCCAAGCTTCCTTGCCGACGGTTGTTCGCAGCAATGTCACACCACCGTCGATACACGTCGGCCGGCAAATCCTTTATTTCATGCCAGACATGATTTTGGTGAAGGACGGAAACCAGTACGGTGCCGTTGGGTATGGAGACCTCAGGACGCAATTTGCCCCCAGCAATTTTATTGAGACCGGCAAAGTTCCATCTGATGCTGAGATCGTGAGCTATACCTGGGCTCATCCCAATAAGAATGGCGGACCCGACAAACGCTTCAGAGATAATCGGCAGATCCCTGTCTGTCGCTACGAAGCCTTGCGGTTTTCTAGCCCATCCGGGCTCAACGAGCTGGTGGAATTTTCCAAGACAAACGTCAGCCAGCCCTTTTGCCAGGCTCTATTGGCACTCGCGCAAATGCACCGAAACGCTGGTGGCCAGTCCGGCTTGCTGAAAGCGCGCTAAGGAATTGGCTTGGTCAGCAAATGCCTTCGCACGGAATTCCGTCGCCGTCCCGGTCCAATTTGGGTCCCCAGCTACAGTTATTGAGATACCAGCGCGCCTCATCGCATGAGGAGATTTGCTTACAATAGCGACGCGGTTGACACGAATAGCTCTGAGCTATTTGGCGACGGCCTGTAAGGCCGTAGGATGTGTCATTACCGGGTTTATTGTTGGCTGCATGTGTTGCTCGCCAATCCCAAGGGGCTGTGAAAGTGCCAACCCAGATGCCAATCTTGGCCCTTTGGGCATCTGCCTGTTGTGACGCGTAACTACCATGGCTGTATCGAGGCCAATCCAGGGCATAACCCTGTTCGACCATCCAAGACGCAATGCTAGCACCGTCCGCCCGCTGACAATCACCAACGAAGCGGTTGTAACGATCCCACGAAACAAAGTTGCACTGGATGGGTCGGGATTGACTGAGGAAGATGTCCAGTGCTTCTGCGGATTTGCGGCCGCATGGGTATTCTTGCCCGCTTGCGTCGCTGCAGTTTTGGCTGCTTTCAGGTGCGTCGATGCCATTGAAACGAATACGCTGTCCGTGGATCTCGATCGTGTCCCCGTCAACGATGGACGCTACGCCGACGATAGGCTTCGGTTTTGACCCGAGTGCGCTTGCTGTATTGGGTCCCGCGATCTGGTTGCCCCACCCTGTAAAGTAGGAGGTGACATAAGCGCCCACTGCTAGCGTGATCACCAGGATCGCGGCTAATGATTTATGTGAAAAGAAACGCTTGCGCATAATTGAAACCCGGCCGCGTCTTGGCCGCGAGCTGCGGCGATGGGAATAGCGATCGCGATTCAATTTTCGATCCTTTGCGAAGCTGCCAAATGTTTTGCTAGCGCGTCTTTGACTTCTTGGCTGCTGCTTTCTTGGGCGCGGCTGCTGTGCGACCGAGGCCAATCGATTTTGCCAATCTGGAGCGATTGGCTGAATAGTTAGGCGCGACCATGGGGTAATCGTTGGAG
>NZ_RZRA01000559.1:0-3737 GCF_003998945.1 Mesorhizobium sp. M7A.F.Ca.CA.003.01.2.1
GCCCTATAAGGCGCGCCTGAAGCGCGCCTGGGAGCTTGTTGACTTGTAAGGCGTGCATGGGGCGCGCCTGGGACTGGAAGGGAACACAACAATGATAAGCAGAAGAACTGTCTTGAAATCCGGCGGCGCCGCGGCCGCTTTCGCCATGGTCGGTGCGCCGTCGGTCCTGCGCGCCGCCGACACCGTCAAGGTCGGCCTGTCGATCCCGATCACCGGGCTGCAGGCGATCCTCGGCGAGACGCTGCTCAATTGCTACAAGCTCGCCGCCGCCGAACTGAACGCCGCCAATGGCATTGGCGGGCGCCAGGTCGAGTTGTTCATCGAGGACAACCAGACCACGACCAAGGGTTCCATCGACAAGGCGCGCAAGCTCATCAACGAAGACAAGGTCGACGTGGTCATGGGCACGATCATTTCGCCGGAGCGAAGTGCTACGCTGTCGGTGACCTCGAAGGCCAAGAAGCTGTTCTTCTACCCAACCAATTTCGAGGGCGGCGAATGCAACCGCTACTTCGTCGCCACCGGCCCGATCCCGATGCAGCAGGTCGACCCGATGATGCCGTGGGTGGCCGAGACCCTCGGCAAGACCATCTACGTCATGGCCTCCGACTATGCCTGGCCGCAGAAGATGACCGAGGCGATCACGGCGGCTTACGAAAAGGCCGGCGGCAAGATCATCGGCGCCGACTACTATCCGTTCGGCACCACGGATTTCGGCCCGGCCTTCCAGAAGATCAAGTCGCTGAAGCCCGATGTCGTCTGGTCGATGGTGGTCGGCAACGACGCCGTCACCCAGCTCAAGCAGTATCGCAGCTTCGATATCAAGCAGCCGCTGATCGCACCGCTCGACGAGGTCTTCAACAAGGACGCGCTGCCGCCCGGCGTCGCGGCCGGCACCTACGCACCGCAGCCTTACTGGATGGCGCTCGACAATCCGGTCAACAAGAAGTTCATCGCGAGCTTCCGCGAGAAGTTCGGCAAGGAGAAGATGGTCAACGGCATCGGCGAAGCCGGCTACAACGGCCTGCATCTCTACGCCCTGGCCGCCGAGAAGGCCGGATCGCTGAAGGACGATGATGTGCTCAAGGCGCTGCCGACGATCGAGTTCGACGCGCCGCAAGGCAAGATCCGGGTCGATGCCAGCAACAACCACACGCTCTGCCATTCCTATGTCGGCAAGGCGGCCGCAGACGGCATCAGCTATGAGATCGCCAAGGATTTCGGGACGATCGCGCCGGCCACCCCTTACTGCAAACTGTAGGCGCTTCGGCAACAGCTCCAGGTAATCCTGACGGCGGCTTTGCCGCCGTCAGCTCGCTTGCGGCGCAGGCAGCCGCTCGCGCAATTCGTCGACAAGCACCCTGGTGTTTTCGGGATAGTCGATGGGCACGACGACGAGGTGCACGCCGCCGCCGGTGAAGGCCCGTTCCAGCGCCTGCCGCAAATCGGCGATCTCGCCAACTCTTGTCCCCTTGGCTCCGTAGGCCTCGGCATATCTGACGAAGTCGGGATTGCCGAAGGTCATGCCGAAATCCGGAAATTCGTCGACCGCCTGCTTCCAGCGGATCATGCCATAGGCATGGTCTTCGAGCAGCAGGACGACGAGATTGAGCTTGAGCCTGACGGCGGTCTCCAGTTCCTGGCTGTTCATCATGAAGCCGCCATCGCCACAGATGGCCATGACACGGCGCTGCGGATAGAGCAGTGCCGCCATCATCGCCGACGGCAAGCCCGCGCCCATCGTGGCCAGCGCATTGTCGAGCAGGATCGTGTTTGCCATGCGGGTGCGGTAGTTGCGCGCGAACCAGATCTTGTACATGCCGTTGTCGAGGGCAAGAATCCCATCCGCCGGCATCACGGCGCGCACGTCATGCACGATGCGCTGCGGCGTGAAGCGATCTTCGGTGGCGCGCGCGGCGATGCGGCTCAGAATGCCTTCCCGCAGCGGCAGCAAGGCCTGTGCATTGGGGACCTTGCCCTCGATGCGGTCGGCCAGCAGCGCCAGCGAAGGACCGAGGTCGCCGACGATTTCGGCTTGCGGGAAATAGACCTGCTCGACATCGGCTGAATGGTAGCCGACATGAATGACCTTCGGCCCCTTCGCCCCCATGATGAAGGGCGGCTTCTCTACCGTGTCGTGACCGACGGTGATGATCAGATCGGCCTGTTCGATGGCCTCGTGCACATAGTCGCGCTCCGAAAGGGCTGCCGTTCCCATATAGAGCTCCGTGCCGCCAGGCACGGTGCCCTTGCCCATCTGCGTGGTGAAATAGGGAATTTGCGTCCGCAGCACGAACTGGGCGACATCGGGAGTCACGCGCGGTCGCGACGCCGCCGCACCAAACATCAGCAGCGGACGCCTGGCTTCCATGATCATACGGGCGGCGCGATCAAGCGCGCCCGGGCTGGCCAGCGGCAGTTCGACCGGATGCGTTGGCACGAGTGCTACCGGTTCACACTCGGCCGCCGCAATGTCTTCCGGCAATTCAAGATGTACGGGGCCGGGACGCTCTTCCTGGGCGACACGGAAAGCTTCGCGAACCAACGAGGGGATCATCTTCGGCGAAACGATCTGACGCGACAGCTTGGTCAGCGGCTTCATCGCCGCGACGATGTCGACGATCTGGAAGCGCGCCTGCCGGGATGACAGGATGCCTTTCTGGCCGGTGATCATGATCATCGGCATCGCGCCGAGCAGCGCATAGGCCGAACCGGTCGAAAGGTTGAGCGCGCCCGGGCCAAGCGTGGTGATGCACACACCCGGCTTGCCGGTAAGCCTGCCATAGGTGGCGGCCATGAAAGCGGCTGCCTGCTCGTGGCGGGTCAGGATCAGCTGGATCGAGGAGCGGCGGATGGATTCGACGATATCGAGATTTTCTTCGCCCGGAATGCCGAAAATCCGCTCGACCCCTTCGTTCTCGAGGGCCGCGACGAACAGATCCGAACCTTTGGTCATGACCACCTCTCCCGCAACATTCCGTCGGCCACCTTCATATGGCATCGGAACGCGACGCCTCAAAGAGGCATCTTCGGCTGCGGGTCAGAGGCGCGCGTTGCAACTCGCCGCTTTCGGCGAGGCGAAAAGTTCCTTCGGCGCAGACCATTGGCTGATCGGTGCGCCGCGCGTGCCGGTGATCAGCGAACGCAGTTCTGACAGATAGGTCTGCACGAAGAACGAGGTCTGGCTTTCCAGCGGCGTATAGGGACCCGGCCGGTAGGCGCGCGACATGATGCCGTCGGCATTGTCCTCGGTGATCTTCTTGTCCTGCACCGTGGTGACGTCCCACATCCAGCTGATCGCATCGGCGTCGATGTCGCCATCGGCGTCCTTGTCGACGAGCCAGGTCAGAATGACGTCGGTTTCCGTGGCGCTGCGCGGTATCATCTGGAACAGCGTGACATAATCATTGGCAGCACTTGCAAACGACAGGCGTCCGAGGCGGAAGCCGCTTTCGCCACCATCATAGGCGTGACGGCCGCCCATCAGGCATGAGACCCCCTCACCTGTATTGGACAGCGTGTTGCGGCCGGATCCGATCGGCTTGCGGTGCATGGCAAACGGCATCGTGTCGAGGTCGCCAGCCTGCCACGCGCCCTTGTGGAACTCGGCATCGCCGATGACGCTGTGCCAGGCCTCGATTTCATTCTGCCACTCGACCGCCTTGTCGGCGTCGCGGGTCGCGGTCACTTTGACATGGCCGTTGACGCGGTAATATTCGGGGTGGGCCGGCCGGCAG